>JAGLEK010000156.1 GCA_023145125.1 Bacteroidales bacterium
CCTGCCTGCGGAAATCCACCTGCAAAGCCAAATTTTACCCAGCCATGACTGTCGGCTGATGCAGGATAAAACCACATTTTTGTGTTGGGGTCACTCCAATCCTCATTGCTGGCTGCCAGCACCCTGCCATCTTTATAAATGTAGAATACCGTACAGGCCCTGGATGAAGAGATCATCAAGGCCGGAAGCAGGAACACCATCACGACCATGCATGTATAGAAGTTCTTCACGCTAACTGCTTAGGCGTGTAAATTTAGCAAATATAAAAGGAAATACAGCTATCGGTCCACAGTCACCAGTTCTCAGTTAACAATCTACAGTCTACTGCCTACTTTGTGCACCGTCCGCGTGTCGCCGTAGCTTTAGCGGAGGCACAAGCTTTAGCGTAGGTGTACTGCTTACTGCCTACTGCTTACTGCCTATCGCCCAACGGCAAGAATATGCGCAGGCTGGAAATTTCCGAACCACTTACCTATCAAACCGTAATAGTTTGAGTAAATGTAAAAAAGTTTAATGTACGCACAAAACCCCAGCTTACGTATATTTATTGTTAGGTTTTAGTTGCTTTTCCTATCAGCTATTTTTAAAGTCTCTGGAAATCTGGCATGTGCTTCAATAACTGCTTCAGGTAATCGAACAGGAATAAATCCAGAATCCATTAGCGGAATAAATGCTTTGTAAACATAATCCCTATTAATCTCTGTTGAATATGGAATAAACTGAGTCATCGTATTGTTTGATACCGCTGTTTGAATATCAAGGAGAATTGAGTTCTTATCAGAATCAAATTCAAAATCCTCTAAAGCAAGGGTGATAATAACATTACGATTCTCATTTTTGAAGTATATCATCTTATTCGTGACATCAAAAACAGTACTCCATTTAGTATGATTGTTTATAGTTACGCATTGGAGAACTTCGAAGGCTCTATTAATTAGATTTGAGCTATCCTGAGTTTTCATCATTTTATTTGCAGCAGTTGCAAACACTTTATTTACTGCAAGGGTATTATCATTAGTCCACTCAATGTCATAAATATTATTCCACTTTACTGTATCTGTACCACCTAAAACATCAAACTGTTTCAAATAAGAAATAGATTCTTCATAGGTATTATTTGTTAATAATGGGATTGGTAGTTTTTCATCAATATGATATACCATTTCCCCATTAATAAACTCAATTGTTGCAGTTTTGCCTTTTGAATCGCAAACTAAAAAGTGAATACCAACGGGCACTTCCTTAGAAATCCGCATGATTGTATCACTCGCAAGTACTTCTTCAACTGTTGAAGAAACATCCAGTTGATATTGAATCCATTGAAGAGGGGAAATAACTTTTCTATCATCAATCTCGGGATACATTGTTTGTGATAAATACATTTGGGCAATAACCAATCCCGTTTCATTCATACCTCCGTAGGGGAATTCTTTTCCAAATTGATTAAATGAGATACTCCCATATTTGGATTCCCATGTCATTAGGTTTTTCTCACTACCCACAAATGCATATTTTGAAATTCCTTTTTGGTTGCTAATAACAAATCCATTTCCAATATTAAAGTCAAAGTTTCTACCATAGACAATCTGGCTATCATTTTTGAGCACAAATGTAGTACATGCATTAGAGCTACTGAGCAAAAACAGTTGATAAACAGCTACAACTAAAATTATTCTTGTCTTCATTTTTATAATGTTTTTAAATTAATACTGAAGGCAAAATTATCATTGATATGGTTGCTGTACAAATAAATGGGTTGAATGGAAAGAAATTGGTGTCAATGGAAAGAAAATACATCAGGTGGTAATCGAAGCCATATCTTTATTCCATTTTCGAGACACAGGAATAGGTGTATTATATCCTAATAGTATTATTTTATAGCCAGCTGCATTACCTGTAATTGACGAGATTTTCCTTTTGTTAATAATATAGCTTTTATGACATCTGAAAATTTCTGAAATACCACTATTATCTTTCTCAACTCCAGAAAGAGAATATCTCAGTATTCTTTTCTCCACAATATTATTCACTAAAAAGTACACCTCGATGTAATTATCAACTGAACAGATGAAAATAAGTGAATCAATCTCAATAGTCAATCCTTCCTTTTTATTTTCTGAGTTTAATACAATAGGCTTATGAATTATCGTCGATTCAACTCTTTTGTCAAGAGTAGAATTTATATTAGAAGCAACTTTCAGCCTTTTTCTTAGAGTAATGTTGTAATGAATCAAAACAAATATTGAAACTGGTATTATATTAATTGAAAGAATTATACCCTGAAAATAGAAGAATCCTTTTAAATTAAACTGACCATTATTATACAAGTATGAGTTAATAATTGAACTTGAAGTTCCAATAATAAGAAAAGATAATATAATCCATCCGATTGTCTTTATTACTGTATAGTCTTTTATAACTAAACTCTGTAACATGAAAAAATGAACTAGCATAAGGATTAATCCTATTCCAGTATATAATCCAATGGCAAGAATTTTTTCATTAATTGTTGTGAGGTTGTACAATCCATATGGCTCAAAAACCCATAAGAATATAAATGCAAACCCCGAACCTCCAAAAACAAACAAGTATCGAAAAACCTTGCTCTCTAATAAATCATATGGTCTATTCAGAATATTTTTCATGTTATGCACTTAGCTCGATTGCAATTAAACCTAACTCACGAAGTAAGCTCCAGTACCGTAATCTCCGGCAGGATGCCGATACGCCCGGGATATCCGATCATTCCCAGCCCCCGGTTAACATAGAGGTATTGCGGATTGTCGGTTGCCGGATTTGAATATAAGCCTGCCCAGCGCTTATACATGTACTGTGCAGGGCTCCAGCGGAAATTTTTTAGTTCAACCCCAAACTGGAATCCATGGGTATGGCCGGAAAGGGTCACATTTATATTAGGATGTTTCTTACTGATCTCCCTGTCCCAGTGTGTAGGATCATGTGAGAGCAAGATCTTGAATAATGCATTATCAGCCCCCTTCAGGGCCTTGACGGTGTCGCCATAACGCGGAAAACGACTATAGGCGCTCCAGTTTTCAACCCCCGCAATCGCAACAGGGATGCCATTGACATCAGCAATATGGTTCTGATTCCTGAGCAGTTGCCATCCCATTTCTTTGTAGATATCCTCAAGGTCACGAAGGTTTTGTTCTTTCTCCGACCGCGTTGCCCATTTCACATAATCGCCGTAATCGTGATTTCCGAGAACTGCGAATACTCCGTACTTTGCCTTAAGCTGCTTCAGAATTCCCTTGTAAGCATTTGCTTCCCTCGTAAGAAAATTGACCAGGTCGCCGGTGAAAAAGATAAAGTCCGGCTTTTCATCATTGATCACATTTACGGCATCTTTCAAAGCGGGCTCATTGGCCCAGCTGCCCAGGTGAAGGTCAGATATTTGTACCATCTTCATACCCTCGAGTTGCCGTGGCATCACAGGAAAGCGCAGGTATGCACGCCTGATCCTGAAATCATAGGCCCAGCGCACAGCACCGATCACCATACCACTGAGTACGAACCCGCCACCAATAAGGCCAACATTCTTAAGAAATTTTGCACGGCTGAGCCTGTTTACCGGATCCGGACAGGGCTTCATTTTCTTTTTATGATATACAAAACGAATGGCATGGCCCAGGATCTTTATAAGATCTGCCAGCAAAAAGAAAATTATGGTAAAGAGCTTGGCCGAATAGATCATGAATATGATGCCCCCCAGGTAGGTGGCCAGTTGAGGCTTCCAGGTATAGATGTTGATGAAGAGAGAAACAACAAGCATGGCGATCATCAGCAACATCGGGAGCCAGTAAATCCCTGTAAAAAGATACTTCAGCACCCTTTTCCATGCAAATACTTTAGCCCTGACCGACATCCAGAGATAGATATCCAGAATGATGGCAAGGACAAATATCGGGTAGCGGCTGAGCTCCTTGGGAAATGTTTCAGCCACAACAAAATAACCGGCTATGGTGAGCACCAGTCCACCAATAAGGATGTATACTGTTTTCTTTGCCATTTTTTGAAGCGGCAAAGGTCGGTGTTTTTCTTTTAAGTGGTTGTTAATTAATGCTAAAAGATGCTGGATACTGGAAATCTGAAATCTGAAATCTGAAATCAAAGTTCAGAGTTCAGAGTTCAGAGTTCAGAGTTCAGGAGTCATCAGTGCACCACACTAAGCCTGGTTACGTCCAGTATTTCATTATTCTTGAGAACACGAATAAAATATGTTCCTGTTGGCAGATCGGCTACGCTGAATTCAATTGTATTCTCGCCCGGGACAAGATCGGTTTGTTGTATTTCCAACACTTTAATGCCAACGGCATTATACACCTCAACACCGGCACTCATGGCTTCCTCGCTACTTATGATAATGCTGGCATTGCTGCCGGCCGGATTAGGATATACGGAGGTGATGCTTGCAAAACCGGCAACCGGCTCTTCAATGCCAATGGGAGGCGGACAATCATGCTCTTCAAGCCCGTGAGCTTCCAATGCATCAATGATGGTTTGTGCTGAGGGTATGGGCCATATGTCCTGCTCAAGAATTGTTCTGTCAGGGGCGATCAGGATCACCGTAGGATAAAGAGGTATCTGATAATCATTACATATCTGGGTTCCCCCTCCTTCAACACCACTGATGGTAGGGTATTCAACCCCAAAAGTTTCATCAAAAAGAATGCAGGCGGCATCGTCGTCACCGGTATCGATGGCAAAATAATTCACATCACCGGAGTTGCAACCAAAATAGATATACGACTCATTGATCTTTGGGGCAGCATCCTGGCATGGCCCGCATGAACAAAAGAAAAAATCGATTAATACATACTGACCTGAATCCAGCAGTTCAAATAGGTTCCAGGTATGGCCATGTACATCTGTTGCAGTAAAATCAACCGCTTCGGTTAAAGGGCATTGGGCCTTGATACCGGAAAGAGAAAAACATGCGATTACAAGGATGAGTATTAGTCTTTTCATAAGATTAGATTTTGATTATTATTTTCAGGTAAAGATATATAAATATGTGGATTGAAACTGGTAATATTGGTAAAAGGTGCAGGGGACGGGGGACAGGGGCTATCACATCATCGATTCTCTTCGACAAGTTCGAGCAGCTGCGGCCCTAAGGGATCTTGCGGATAATACCTGATGACCTCATTGGCTATCCGGCGAACCTGATCGAAATTCCGGATACGGTAGTAGTATTCAGCCATTGCGTACAGGTAGTCCATGTTTTGGGGTTCCAGCA
>JAGLEK010000157.1 GCA_023145125.1 Bacteroidales bacterium
ATACCGGTTAGTTTCGTTGGCTCGGTGGCTTTTCACTTTCGCCATATCCTCAATGAGGCAGCATGGCAGCAAGGGGTCTCTATCGGAAGGATCGAACAGGCACCTATGGAAGGATTAGTAAGGTATCATAAAAGAGATGTGTGACTATGGGACTATGTGACGGGAAAGGAATTTAATTGCAGTATCGAAATCATCAGGTTCGAACCAATGCATCTCTTCATCCCTTTTTAACCAGGTTAGCTGACGTTTAGCATACCTCCGGGTGTTGGTCTTGATATTTTCCACTGCCCGTTCCAATGTAACATCTCCATCAAAATATGCGAATAATTCTTTGTATCCAACGGTATTCAGGGCATTGTGTTCACGAAAAGGCAATAATGACCCGGCCTCATCCAACAAACCTTTTTCCATCATTTTATCCACACGCTCAGATATCCTTTGGAACAGCAGCTCGCGCTCAGTATTCAAAGCCATCCTGATAATATTAAATGATCTTGATTTAGAAGTATTCTTACGCTGGGAGGTGTATGTTTCACCTGTTTGCAAACACACTTCAAGAGCTCGGAGCAACCTGTTCGGATTATTCAGGTCGACCACTTCATAATATTCCGGATCGAGTTCTTTTAGTTTCTCACCAAAGACCTCTATGCCTTTCTGCTCCAGCTCTTCTTTCAGCTTTTGCCTTAATCCTGGGTCATGGTCGGGCAGCTCGTCGATACCCTTGCATATTGCATCGATATAGAGCCCCGAGCCCCCGCTTAAAATAACGACATCATGTTTCAGAAAGAGTTCATCAAGCAATGCCAGTGCTTCTGCCTCATAACGGGCAACATTATACTCATCCTTAATGGAAAGATTGCCTATGAAATGATGTTTCACAGCCGCCAGTTCCTCCGGCTCAGGATAGGCCGTCCCGATGCGCATTTCACTGTAAAACTGTCGTGAATCAGCAGAGAGTATCTCCGTTTTATAATGCTTTGCAAGCTTTATACTGAAGGCGGTTTTGCCAACAGCAGTAGGGCCGGCAACTACGATCAGGTATTTTTGCTTAACACGCATTCGACATTCTACATTCTACATTCTACATTTGACATTCTACATTTAGCCTACTGCCAACCGCCTACCGTCAACCGTCAACCCGCCTAAGCCCCAGCTCCCTCCCCTTCTCAAGCATAAACCCAAAAGCGGCCTCATATTCATTAGGGATAATTCCCTCAATGATAGCATCTTTAATCGCATTTTTGATGGTACCAACATCCCGGCATGGCTTTATGCCGAAGGTTGCCATGATCAGCTCGCCGCTCACCGGTGGCTGGAAATTCCTGATCCTGTCCTTGTCCTCTATTTCAACAAGTTTTCTACGAACAAGAATAAAGTTCTTCAGGTAGCGCCTGACTTTAGCCGAATTCTTAGAGGTGATGTCTGCTTCGCAAAGTATCATGAGGTCATCAATATCATCGCCGGCCTCAAACAACAGCCTTCGGATCGCTGAATCGGTGACTTCCTCCTGTGCCAGAACGATAGGCCGGAGGTGCAGCAAAACCAGTTTCTGCACATAGCGCATCTTCTCATTCATAGGTAGCTTCAAATGCTTAAAGGTCTTAGGCACCATCCGCGCCCCGACAAATTCATGCGAGTGGAAGGTCCATCCGATCTTCTTATCATATCGTTTCGTTGCCGGCTTTCCGATATCATGTAGTATGGCAGCCCACCTCAGCCAGAGGTCGCCGGTGTGTTCCGATAAATTATCGAGTACCTGCAGAGTGTGGAGAAAGTTATCCTTATGGCCCTTGCCCTCAACTGTTTCCGCACCTTTCAGGGCAACGAATTCCGGAAATATGATCTGTAACAAGCCTGCTTTTTCCAGGGCTTTAAAGCCATAAGACGGCCGATCGGCAAGGATGATCTTATTCAGTTCATCTGTAACCCTTTCGCCTGAAACAATCTTTATCCTCTCCCTGTTCCTGTGGATGGC
>JAGLEK010000158.1 GCA_023145125.1 Bacteroidales bacterium
TCCTTATAAACGGCCCTTGCCAGCTGGAAGTCGGAGAAGCCTGCCTGTTTCGCTTTCCTTAAAAAATTGTCCGGTATTTTTTCGATATCGGTAAAAGCTTCAAGCGCTTCATTCATCATGAATATGTTATGAAGCTTTTCAAGGAACCATCTGTCGATCTTCGTTTCCTCAAATATTTTTTCGACAGACCAGCCTCCTTGCATTGCCTGGCTGATCACGAAAATCCGCATATCAGTTGGCCTCGAAAGTTCTGTTTCAAAATCAGTTATTTCAATGTCCTTATTGCCGGTAAAACCATGCATTGCCTGTCCGATCATCCGAAGGCCTTTTTGTATGGCCTCTTCAAAAGTCCTTCCGATGGCCATTACCTCGCCTACGCTTTTCATGCTGCTGCCTATTTCTTTAGAAACTCCAAGGAATTTATTGAGGTCCCACCTTGGTATCTTGCAAACGATATAGTCGAGGGAGGGTTCAAAGAAGGCAGTGGTGGTTTTAGTGACAGCATTTTTAATTTCCGGCAGGGCAAAACCAAGGGCAAGCTTTGCCGCCACAAATGCAAGGGGGTAGCCGGTAGCTTTTGACGCCAGGGCGCTGGACCTGGAAAGCCTTGCATTTACTTCAATAACACGGTAATCTTCCGAGTCGGGGTCTAAGGCATACTGGACATTGCATTCGCCAATCACACCAATATGCCTGATGATCCTGATGGATAGCTGTCTTAATTTGTGGTATTCTGTATTTGTCAGTGTCTGGGATGGTGCCACTACAATGCTTTCACCGGTGTGGATGCCCAGGGGATCAAAGTTTTCCATGTTGCATACGGTGATGCAATTATCGAATTCGTCCCGCACTACCTCGTATTCGACCTCTTTCCATCCTTTCAGTGATTCCTCCACAAGGATCTGCCCGGAATAGGAGAATGCCTTTTCTGATAAATTGGTGAGTTCTTCATCATTATTGCAGAAGCCGCTTCCTTGCCCGCCCAGGGTGTAAGCAGCCCGGATAATGACAGGATAACCCAGCTTCTTTACAGCTTGCAGAGCTTCTTCGGTAGAGTGTGCTGCGAGGCTCCTGGGGGTTTTAACATCTATCTCCCTGAGTTTATTTACGAAATTCTGTCTGTCTTCGGTATCAATGACTGATTGTATGGGAGTACCCAATACCCTGACATTATTTTTATCAAAAATTTTGTTTTTAAACAGATCGATCCCACAGTTCAATGCTGTTTGTCCGCCGAAGGAAAGCAGGACGCCCTGGGGTTTTTCTTTTTCGATGACTTTTTCGACGAAATACGGTGTTACAGGCAGAAAATAGATCTTATCGGCGATCTCTTCCGATGTTTGCACAGTGGCGATATTCGGGTTTATCAGAACAGTTTCAATACCTTCTTCTTTCAGGGCTTTTAATGCCTGTGATCCTGAGTAATCAAATTCACCGGCTTCTCCGATCTTCAGGGCTCCTGAGCCGAGTACCAACACCTTTTTGATCTCATTCTTCATATTATTCACTTATAGCAGCTTGATGAATTCATCAAATAAATAATCCGTATCTGTTGGCCCGCTTGAGGCTTCAGGATGAAACTGCACTGTAAAGAAGGGTTTGCTCTTATGCCTGATCCCTTCATTGGTACCGTCATTAATATTAATGAACCAGGGTTCCCAGTTGTTGGAGAGGGACTTTTCGTCAACTGCATAACCATGGTTTTGTGATGTGATATATGCTTTTTTTGTTCCGGCAAGTATGACTGGCTGATTATGGCCCCTGTGCCCGTATTTGAGTTTGTATGTATTGCCGCCTGAGGCAAGTGCCAGCAGCTGATGGCCCAGACATATCCCGAAAATGGGTTTATCGCCTTGCAAAGCACGCTTAAGGTTATCAATTGTTGCATCGCACATCTCGGGGTTTCCGGGGCCATTGGAGATGAACAGCCCGTCATAATCCTCATCAAGGAAATTATAATCCCAGGGAACCCTTATCACTGTTGAATCCTTCTCCAGAAAGTAGCGGATAATGTTATTTTTTACTCCGCAGTCAACCATTAATATTTTATGCCTGCCGTTGCCATAGATCTTTTTCTCCCCGGTGCTTACATCTGCCACCAGGTTGACCGTATTGGGATCAACCTGATCACAATCCTGCCCATCGATGATTACTTTGCCCAGCAGCGCACCCTTTTCCCTGGTGATCTTTGTGAGTTCCCGTGTATCGATGCCATATATCCCGGGCACCCGGTTATTCCTGAGCCATTCATCCAGGCTCTGGGCTGCATTCCAGTGGTTGTATTTGAATGAATAATCGGAGATGATCAATGCTGAAATATGGACTTCGTCAGATTCAAAATACTTTAATAACTTGTTTTCTATGCTTTGCCCGGGCACACCATAATTGCCAACAAGCGGATAGGTAAGTGTAAGTATCTGGCCCTTATAGGAAGGGTCGGTCAGGCTTTCCGGGTATCCTGTCATGGCCGTGTTGAAGACCACCTCACCGGAAACAGAACCCTTATACCCAAATGAATATCCGTTAAAGATGGTACCGTCTTCCAGGATGAGTTTTGCGTCAGGGTTTTGATGCATTTTTCTTTATGAATATTTCAAATAAAGGTAAAAAAAAAGCGACTCATGTGAGCCGCTTAATTAATTATTTAAGGTTATGTTTTTTGACGAAATCGTCGAGAAGTCCTGTAAGGTCCGGATAACCGATTTCCTGCAGATCGTAATATACCCTGGTGTTGGGCTTATTGATCTTGATGATCCTGTTCAGGTCGATAGGTGTACCGATCACAACGGTATCGCATTCAACATTATTAATAGTTGTTTCAAGGTCTTTGAGTTGCTCTTCACCATATCCCATTGCAGGAAGCAAAGTCCCGATGTTAGGATAGATATTGAACGTTTCGCTGAGTTTGCCAACGGTATAAGGACGTGGATCTACCAGTTCGGCAGCACCAAATTTCTTTGCAGCAACTGTACCGGCACCGATCTTCATCTCACCATGAGTAAGTGTTGGCCCGTCTTCAACAACGAGTACCTTTTTGCCTTTGATCATAGAAGGATCATCAACCGTGATTGGTGATGCTCCGTCGATAACAATGGCATTGGGGTTAACCTTGGCTATATTGTTTCTGACTTCTTGTATCCCGTCGGAGCAGGCAGTGTCCATCTTGTTGATGACTACTGCATCAGCCAGCCGGAGTGTAACCTCACCGGGATAGTATGTAAGTTCATGTCCTGCACGGTGTGGATCAACCACAGTGATGTTCAGGTCGGGAACATAAAATGGAAAATCATTGTTTCCGCCGTCCCAGATCACGACATCGCATCCGTCAGGGTCTTGCTCAGCTGCACGAAGAATGGCTTCATAGTCGACACCGGCATAGATCACGTTTCCGCGAACCACATGCGGTTCATACTCTTCCATTTCTTCAACGGTGCATTTGTGCCTGGCAAGGTCTTCAATGGTGGCAAAACGCTGAACTTTCTGTTCAACGAGGTCGCCATAAGGCATTGGATGACGAATGGCAACTACTTTCAGCCCTTGTTCCATCAGGATTTCAATTATCCTTCTGGAAGTTTGGCTTTTACCACAGCCTGTCCTGATTGCACCCACTGCGATCACCGGTTTGGTAGATTTTACCATGGTGTCTCTCGGGCCCAGAAGCATGAAGTTTGCACCTGCAGCGTTAACGATGGCACTCATACTCATTACTTTTTGATAAGTAACGTCGCTGTATGAGAATACACAATCGTCAGTTTTAAGTTCTTTAATGAGTCTTGGGAGGTCTTCTTCTGCAAAAATCGGGATACCATCAGGGTAGAGGTCACCGGCAAGTTGGGCCGGATACTTCCTACCGTCGATATCGGGAATTTGCGCAGCAGTGAAGGCAACAACGTTGAAGTCTTCATTACCGCGAAAATAAGTGTTGAAATTGTGAAAATCTCTTCCTGCAGCACCGATTATGATCACATTACGTTTCATAATAGAATTCCCCTTTTTATTAATTGGCTATAAGCCAGGTTAGTAAAATTTTTGCAAAATTAGGAGTTTAAGTTGAGAATCAATGAGATTGCCCCGAATATTTTTTTTATGATGGGCGAAAGGATTGTTAAGTGGCAGAAGATTAGGGTTTTAGCTATGGGTTGCCAACCTTATTAAGGTTGGCAACCCTAAATTAAAATTGTGACATTTTTGCTTTTTTGGTATTAATATAATAAACGCAGTATCATGCCTACCAAAAAAATCTTAACACCACTTCTAGCTGATAATTACTATCATATTTTTAACAGGGGTAATGATGGTGAAAAAATATTTTATACAAATGAGAATTATCGATTCTTTCTAAATAAGTATTGGGTTTTATTAAGTCCGTTCGTAGAGACTTATGCATATTGTTTAATCGGTAATCATTTTCATTTTTTGATAAAAGTCAATGATAGCAGGGAAGAAAACTATCATTTAAAAGTTAGCCATCAATTTAGGAGACTTTTTCAGTCATATGCTCTATCAATAAATAAGCAGGAAGGCAGATCAGGAAGCTTATTCAGGAAGCATTTTAGGAGAATTCATGTGACGGATATGGATTATTTAAGGAGGTTAGTCTTTTATATACATTTTAATCCACAGAAACACCAAATAGTACAGAATTTCAGGACATACCCCTATAGCTCCTATCTACAAACTATAA
>JAGLEK010000159.1 GCA_023145125.1 Bacteroidales bacterium
CCACTGGCACCATCATTTGCGCCGTCGATTGGCATATTGTGCTTGCTTTCGTCGGGATCGTGATCAGCGAATGGCCTTGAATCCCAGTGGGCACTCAGCATGACACGCTTTTTGTTTTCAGTATTGAAGGAGGCAATAATGTTCTTTCCCCTGAGTACCTGTCCATCATATGCCCGGGCCCTGAAGGCCTGTACTTGAACGGTGTCTGCATATCTAATCATTGTGGTTTTTAACCAGGCCGCACATTTCGAATGCGCTTCACTACCCGGTACGCGGGGCCCGAATGAAAGCTGTTTTTCAATATAAGCATAAGCAGAATCAGCATCGAATTCAGGTACAGACATCTCCTGTTCAGCCGGAGTTGTGTTAGTCTCCTCCGGCTTATTAGTGCTTCCGCAGGAGAAAAGGCTTATGATTAAGATGAAAAGAGTATATGACAAGAAAGGTCTCATTGGATATCGAGGTTAATTATGGTGGCGTTTATTTTACAATACCTGAAACCAGGCCGAAATTTTCTGAGAATACAAAGGTATCCATTTCTTTGCGTTCCCTACCTGCAATTTCTGATTTTTGCATGCGTGGATGGAGCATGTCAGGATCTCCGGGGTATCCCACAGCAGAGACAGACACTGCACGTACATTTTCCGGCAAAGCAAACAGATCAGCTGCCTTCAAAGCATCAAAGCCTGACATTTGATGAACATAGATACCTTCTTCCATTGCCTGTATGCTCATATAGGCCACTGCCTGTCCCACATCATACTGCCATGTACCATTGGGCACATTTTCATCTCTGACGGTGAGCTTTCCGCAATTAAGGATAAGAACAGGTGCATTGGGGGCCCACATCTGATTAAATTCAACAAGTGTGTTCATGATCTTCGCATAAACCTCATCACCTTTTATCCCAACGAAAAATATCCAGGGCTGGAGATTTGACGCTGAAGGGGACCAACGAGCTGCCTCCAGCAATAGTAAAAGCTTTTCTTTCTCTACAGGTTTGTCTGCAAATGCCCTGGGGCTCCACCGCTTCTTCAGGAGCGTGAGAATTTCATACTTTGTTTTAGCTTCCTTGTTGATCATAAATTAAAATGTTAGGGTGAACACTGATCCTTCCCCGGGTTG
>JAGLEK010000016.1 GCA_023145125.1 Bacteroidales bacterium
ACCACCAGGCTTTCTTCCCCGTCAACATGTTTTTCATATTTGATCGCATCCTGAAAAACTTTTAAGAGTTCCCGGTAATGCAGGAAATTCACATAAGCGTCTTCAGAGAGGAATGTATCAGCCGGAATACTTTGATCAGCAATATAAAAAGATCGATTATCATTATTCTCAAAATTGCCAAAAACTGAGTCCAGGTTGTAACATAAATAAGTGCCAAGCTGCCATGGGGCCGTGCTGATCCAGAATTCCCGGGTTTCCGGTTTAAAAATAATGGAATGATGCGCGATCAACTGGTTGATGGCCTTTTCATTTCCATTTCCAATATTTCCATCCCCTTTTCCCTTGCGGTTGCGAAGAATGGCAGCGGCATCAAGCCGATCAATTTGATTTTCTATGTCCAGCAACTCCTTCACCCTTTCGTAGCGGTACAGGCTGGTCTCATTTTCAAGGTTTTCGACATTCAATGGATCTTCCATGAAAAAATCTGACTGGAAATGATTTGTTTGTATGATATAATTGGTGCCGGGATCGAATAAAACAGTATTGTCTGTCGATTTTTCAATGACCACGGCTTTGTGATCGATCGCTGATCCGATCAGAAAACTTTCTGAAACAAATGATTTTCGTGAAGAGATAATTTCAAAAGCTTCTTCAATATTGGAGGCATATTGCAGAACCTCCCTGGCAATGATGGACACCGGTGTCCTGGCCCCGAAGGGGATATCGGACTTGGCTGAATTCAGGCTTACCGTCAGGCCTTTTTCATTCATTCCCGATACCACGCCGATCATTCCTGCCCAGGTGATACTGGCGAATTTATATCCCTGATCGGGATTCACAAAGGCAATGATCTTATTTTCTGCAAAGGCATCCCCCACATAAAAGTCAAAATTCCGGCCAATAAGCAGTAAACTGTCTGATGATCTTTCATCCCACACCCCAAAGGCAGTGCATTTCACAAGGTTCATGTTCTGCAGTGCATGGCCAATGTCATGTGCCGCATGGTAGTTTAATATCCGGTCGTATTTCGGGCCGATGAAACCATAATTTTGCGATGCAAATGCGGAAATGCCGTATATTTCCAATAGATACTCATGAGCGATGTAGGTATCGAGATCCTTGTTAAACCAGGCAAGAAAGTATTTCAGGAACTTAAGATATGATTCTGAAGGGATCATCACCTTGATCTGGTCGACAAAAGCGTCCTCCTGGGCCTGCACCAGCTCAGTGGTTAGTATCCCGTTAATAACACCCAGCTCGAAAGGATCGCCCTTAATATATAACTCCCATAAACTGTAGTCGTTGATCCTGAGCCAGCTTTCTTCGCAGCGATAAAAGCCCGGTTCGATCATTTCCCGCTCATATCCCATTTTCATCGGGTCCAGCTCGGTGGGCGGATCGATTAGTGTAGCGATATTGAAATAAACAATAAAGATCAGGATGGCGAGCAATATACCTGCCAGAATATACAACCATATTTTACGCCTTCTTTTATTAGCCATTAGAGATCTTGTTTGTAAGGTATTGCAATCCTACTATCTCAGAGCACGTGATCACAGCACTGGCAGTAACACCCAATATCCCGTGAAGGTTCATATTTTGCCCTGTAAAGAACAGGTTATTGATCTTTGTCCTGGGCAGTATTATCGACCGCAAAGGATCATGGCAGTTTTTCATAATGCCGTAGGCGGAGCCCTCATCAGTACCGGTGTAGTCGTGGAAGGTAAGGGGTGTTGATGTATATACCTTTTCAATATTAGCACGTATTCCCGGCAAGCGCTTTTCCAGCGCAGTGAGCAACTTTTCCGCTTTATCGGCCTTGAAGGCTTCATATTCCTCACCCCGCCTGTTGATCTTTGTACCCAGCCATGGGCTGACTTCTTCAAACTTCATATCAGCCATAAGCATTATAGATTCAGCAAACCTGCCGGTATTGGAAGTTGCCGGTGTGTAAAAGTAATAATTATCCGGCCAGCGTTTTTCATCATGCGAGGCATTCAGAATGCCGTCAGCACTATAATGGAAGTAATTCTTATTCAAATAGGGGAAAGAATCTTTTCTGAGTACCGCATAAAGTGAGAACGCACCCCAGGTGTTATCCAGGTTTGTGATACGCTTTCGATATATCTTCCTGATCTTTCCTTCCCTGATCATCTTCAGGCTTGTAATGGGATGTGCATTGGAGATGAAATTATCCCCGTATATCGTTTCACCATTATCAAGAAGCACTGCCCTTGCTTCTTCATTTTCAATAATGATTTCGTTCACCCTGTGTGATGTCAGGACTGTTCCCCCGTAGCTTTTAATACCTGCAACAAGCAGATCGGCAATTTGCTGGCTGCCATCGATGGGGCGCCAGCAACTGTTGATAAGTGAATCACGCATACAGGCATGCACATACAGAGGCGTTTTTCCGGC
>JAGLEK010000160.1 GCA_023145125.1 Bacteroidales bacterium
TTGCACGCGATACAATCGCGCGCCTACTGATGATTCTTTCCAAAAATATGTTATGGTTCTTTTCATTAAGGTTTTGAGGAAGAAACCGCCATGCCATCACCGGCAGAATTTGGGTAAACAAAGCAGGGATCACCACGATCATTTGTCAATATCCATCCTGTAATTTCACCAGAAGTAAATGATTCAATGTAAACGGCAGGGGAATATTTTATTCTGAGTAGATTTCGTACAGTTGTAGTATCAAGTTTAAGATGCTGAATATTTTTCACTTTATGGATTGGAACAGATTCTATTTCTGCAATAGTAAAACCTAAAGTAAGGTCAAGAGGTGGGAGAGGAACAAAATCAATAAAGGTGCTGCCTGAAATTTCATTAGCGAGTACGGCTTTATAGATAATACCAACGCAAGCGGCATCTTTAATGAGAAAGTATTTATTAAGCACATCAGAAGCGACCTCTTGCCCAATAACCTTAACGGCCTGATCTGAGATCTGACAATTTGTGTATTGAGCACCTACAACTGTGTCGGAAATCCCCTGGATTACCGGTGTCACAACACGTTTGACAGCGGTGATTTTACCAAATTTCTTATTCACTTGTGCAGAAGCAGCAAAGCAAATAAGTAATGTGAAAACAAAAAGAATGAATTTTTTTATGGTGGTTTAGATTTTAATTACTGAATGTTAGGCAACGAAATTATGAACAGTAACACATGAAAAAAAGGACAGGAATTCTAAGCGATGAAGACCTACAGATTTTCAACAAATATATTTCTCATGCAACTATTCCTACCTATTAATTGTCTAAGTAATGCAGATGTATTTATCTAACTACAAATAGTTTGACGTTTGTATTTATTCGTTCAATTTCAATAAACATTCGTTGCTGGAACGAATATATTTGGTGAAGTTGGGAGATAAGAGGCGGTGTAGTTCTTGCTAGGATATAAATACTATCTAATATATATCCATCATGAAAAAGAAACTTACCCTGATCACGATCCTGATCATATTCATGTTCCATCCTACCATTGGACAGGAGTCAAACAATAATGATAATAAAAACGGATCTCAGTTCAATCTACACAGCTCTACATTTGACTCAAGGCCTTTCACCGAGAAGGCCAACAGGGAAGAAGTACAGCAAATTGACAGTTTTAATTGTGATTGTGAAACCGATTTCTGGTCGGTGAACCCAGATGGAGAGATACAATTATGGAGTTTAGTTGATGATAGTATATATGGAGGATCAACTATTTTGACCGGGGCCCCTAATAGCATAGCATATTGTGGGCTTCCTAATTTCACAACGTTTTACGGCGGCAGATCGCCAGATCCTGGAATTTCGTATTTTGAATATTTGGTTGGATGGAAAGAAATAGAAATACCAACCGTCTTAGTCAATAATGGCGGTTATCTCGATAATCAGTATTATATGGGCATTGCAACCGATCCATATTGCAGGATACTCTATTCAATGAAAGGGGACACAATCTTCATGATAGACTCCTTGTCCGACAAACAATATACAGTAGCTGATATTGCCGTTGACAGCCTTGGTCAGGCTTGGACTTTTATTGGTAATACATGGGACTTAAATTCTAACATATATGTTTATAATTATGCCGGGCTGGTGAAATCATACAATATAACCTTTAGGACTCAGCATGCCTATGGGTCAACATTTATAAATGACACCCTATATATTAGTTTTGGGCCTAACAATCCAAATTTCGCCAACACATTGGTTCCTGTTATTGTTGATGAAAACACTGCCCAGCTTGGAACGCCTATTTCGTTTCCACCTTACTTGTATGATCTTGCCAGTTGCAGATGCATACAACCTACAGTAAATATAGGAGATGAGTCTATTTATGAGACTCAAATTAAGGTCTTCCCAAATCCGGCATCAAGTGTAATCAATATCAGCAATTTGGACAGTCCGGCCACATACCGAATATTGGATATGGCGGGACATTTAGTGAACAAAGGAAATGTTAAATCTGGCAGGATAAATCTGGAGAAGCTGCCGGAGGGCATGTACTTTTTGGAGTTAAATACAGAAAATCATTCATTAATCAGGAAGGTCATTAAGCAATAGGCAAGGGGGAAATCGAGGCTGTTATTAGGGAAGGGAATATTGTAGGATCAATGCCGGTGCGGATTACTCGTTGTATTGTAATAATGTTATCAACAATAACATTGGCTTATAGTCAATACCTAAATGTGGTTGAGCCCTTGAAATCTTGGAATTATTTTGGTTCTAATTTTCATGACCAAATGGATAGTTGTTATATTACCGATGATACTATTATTAACCAAGAAATTTATTTCGAAATTTATTCATTAAGAGAAAGTACACTTTAGCAATTAACTAAAAAGTGTCCAACTTTGTTTGAAGTCAAACATCAGATGGAATAGTCTGGGAGCTAAAGGAAATATTACAATAGTCAGTGCTTTGAAACCAAAGTGCCTGGTTCATTTTCAGTCTGTTTATTTTATCACTACGAGTTTCCTGGTCTCTATTAATTGTCCGGACCTCAAGGTGTAATAATACATCCCCTGTTTAAGGCCTCTTGATTGAAGTTCAATTTGGTAACTTCCTGGCGAATGTATCCTGTGAACCAATGTTCTGATGACTTTCCCTTTTATATCGGTTAACTCTATTGTGGTCATTGAGCGGGACCATACTGTATAACGAATTGAAGTTTTGTCAACAAATGGATTCGGGAAATTTTGCGCAAGGCATCTCTTTGTAGTCCCTTTATCATCTTTTATTCCCGTTACCTGGGAAATATGACTGTAATAAATATCCTGTTCTCCATTGAATGTAGCAGCCCAGGCAAGATGGGCACAATCCGAATCAGAAAACATATGGAAGTAATCGCCCAATTTGTTTTGATTAGGCCAGCCAACATGAGGATCAAAGGATTCGGAAATCGATTCGTTAATGCTCCATGTCACACCTCCATTGAGGGAATATGAATAATATAGTTCAGAAATAACTGTTCCAGGGTGCCCCCTTGTATCAAGCCAGATTGCATCGATCCTGCCGTTGGGTGCAACCGACATGGTTCCAAACCATTGCCATGCATTATATCCCGGATCATCATTCACCTGTACCGGGTCGCTCCAGGTTTCCCCCTCATCTGTACTTCGGGAAAACATCACATCGCCCGGATCGCTATTTGAATGGCGATCAACCGAACACATCAGGTAGATATTCCCATCGGTTTCCGTTCCACTGGAGTCGATGGCAATAACAGCTTGTCCCAGCAATCCAAGAGGGTTTGGAGATTCATAACCGGCGAAAACCTTCATGGATCCGTCGAGATAAACCGGAACAGCCAGATCCCATGTAACCATTTGTCCGGGGTATTGCGCATTGGAAGACCGTGCAACAACAAAATTTGTATCCTGCGAACCTGCGACAAATAATTTCCCCTGGGCATTTATTGCAGTTGTCCCCCAGCCTGGATCTCCTAAAATAGATGAACAATCCTCATACGATAGGTTTCCGTTGGTTGACCGTGTGAAATTGTGCGGGGGGCATATGGTTGAGGCGTTCCAGTAATTGTAGATGTTACCGCTTCCCGGCCCATCGGTTTTATCAATCGACATCCAGGGTTTGTCTCCGCCCTGAGCAAATGTACCTTCGTCCCAATTGGTTCCCTGATTGTCAGAAAGAAATACTTTACTCATTAACCCTGAGGAATCTAAGGAAAGGCTGTTGAAATAGAAGTTTCCCCATTTATCCGAATCCAGCACAGGGTCGGAGCGAAACACCCCCGGTTCAATCGTACCGGGAAATGTCCAGGTTAATCCGCCATCGCTTGTGTAACCGTAACCTGCCTGCCTGAAATTACTGGCTATGGTATCAAATTGCCTCCATCCGATCACCATGTTGTTGTGGTCAGTCGGATCAAAAGCAATGGATGGTTCATTGGCTGCATCCCCTAACATATTCTCACCTTCTTCGTTTACATTAACCTGCACTGTTGTGACATAAACCGAACTGTACCGGTATGCTTCCGATGTTTTCATGGACTTTCTTGAGACTGGAATGTATTCATCATCGACTGTTTCCAGGATCCTTGAATTTTCGAATTGGCCAGGCACGGTGTTTTTTTGAGCTGTCGCTGTAGCAGATAATAAAAGTGTGAGGACGAGAACCTGAATTATTATTTTGTTCATAATGCTTTTTATATA
>JAGLEK010000161.1 GCA_023145125.1 Bacteroidales bacterium
TCATCGCGAGCACTTCGACCAGCTCAGTATAAACTGTGTTGAGCGGCGAGACTAATAGTCAAATCAAATCAAAAAATCAAAGAACGTCCTGTATATATTGTATTTACTATACTTTTAGAAGATTGAACATTTTTTAACGCATCACTACTGATTTGAAATTTGTAATTTATAACAGGCTCCTCTGTGTCTCCATGTGTGGCTATTATAAGCATGAGGCATGAAGTGAATAATGACACCGGATATTCACATACGGTTGCTTTACATAATTAAATTTCCTAACTTTGGAATAATTCCCAAAAACCAATCCCATGAGGAAGCTCATCTTTATCCTTGTTTTCCTGATAGCGAAAAGTCTTATTGGTAATCCCATAATCCCCCCTCCTGTTATTAGTGAGTTTTATCTTAACGGAGGTAATTGGCAGTTAGAAGTTTACTTTGCTGAAGAATATCAGGGAATGTTCATGGACTTTTCTGAGCTCAGATTAATTTGCAATAATGATACAGCTTCATTTGTTGATGGGCTTATATTGGAATGGAATACAATTATTGTTATAGATCAAAACTCTCTTTCATCGCCTTTCAATGTTAATCTTCTTGAAGACTGGATATATTTTTCAACTTATGATTATTATCCATTTTACCCGGGAATTCAATATGGAGGCCCACCTGTATTCTCATGGAACATAACAACAGCGCCACTACCGGGAGAGTCCATCGTACAACAATTTTTCAGCAATTATGGTGGAGACGACTTTTATAGTTTAATGAAAGATGAATCTCCAACAATAGGATATAACGCATTTGAGTCGAGCAGCCGTGGTGTATTCAGCGGATATGTTTTTGATCAATTCAACAATCCTGTACCTGATCTTAAGCTTGTCTATTGCGCAGAAAGCTTTTGTTGGGGTGCTACCTCACCGGAATATTCATGCATAATGACTGATGAAAACGGCTACTTTGAAACAGATGGGCTGTTTTGTAACTGGCACCTGTTCAAATTGCAAAAGGATGATTATATCTTCTTGATTGATACCATGTTTTTCGAACCAGATTCAGTCTATTACAAGGAGTATGTTTTGAACTCGGTTGGCGTTCCTGTCAATAACCTCAATGATGAAATAAACATCCTCGCCGCCCCAAACCCCTTCACACATAAAACTACTTTTCACTTATCCATTCCTGATGAATTAGCATGGAATGAGGCCAGGATCACCATCAGAAATATTAATGGACAGATCATAGACTTCATACCACTTACGAATGCACTCTGGGCAGGCAATGACATTAGTGTTGACTGGCACACGGCTTCAGCCGAAATGAATATTCCTCCCGGACTTTACCTGTATACGCTTGAAATTGACAATGACATTATTTCATCACAAAAAATGATCATCAATGAATAGATCCATTTTCATCCTCTTACTGGCAGTATTTTCAGCACAATACCTGACAGCACAAATCCCCGATTTCTACCGGGAAGACCTCACCTTCATCCTCGACGACAGCAGTTTTACTGTGACCGGATATTACTATTTTATGAATAACAGCGAGGAGGATGAAAAGATGGATATGCTGTATCCATTCCCGGGAAATGCAGACTATGGAAAGGTTACGGATGTTTATTCCTATATCTATGGCAATCCCCTCAAAAATGCCCTGCTGTATTATAATGATAAGGCGGCCATCATAAACCTCGAAGTGAAGGCAGGAAAGGTAACGACGATAAGGATCGGGTATACGCAGGAACTATTAGGGAATAAAGCAGAGTATATCCTTACCTCCACAAAATCATGGGGGCAATCACTCAAGGAGGTGAATTACACACTCATCACCCCCGAAACCCTCAACATCGACTCCCTCTCCTACCCGCCCGATTTCAGCAATACCAAATCCGGTAAAACGATCTATTACTACCATAAGGTGAATTTTATGCCGGATAGGGAGTTTGAGGTATACTTCAGCAGGTAAAACACCTGCTGAAAATCCCAAATTCGAATATTCTAAATTCGAAACAAATTCAAATGTTTCAAACTTTCAAATCCAAAATGTTTTGAATTTTGAATTTGATGAATTAAATATTGTTTCGGGTTTGGGTAATTAGGATTTAGAATTTGGCTGTGGGATTAAAGATCCTGCAGCTTATATGAATAGCTCCCCTCGGACATATGTGTTGTTTGATCCAGCGTCCTGATATATTGCCCGCAGTTGCTGCCGATCTTGTTCTCCTCCCATTCGCCAATGCTGAGGATCACATCATAAGTTGCTGCTTTAAGCGCATCTACCACAGGATATTCTTTTTCCTCACGTACGATCAGGGAGTCGATATTATTCATTCGTGCCTTGAAAGTAGGATTTACCGGTGTGACCTTGATCAGGAAAATATCGGGGTCAAAGTGCTTAAGAAGGGTTTGTGGGTCCAGGATATTGTCTTTTCCCAGCGCAAAATTAAGTGTGAGCTTTTTGCCACCTTCAGAGAAAAAACGATTGCCATATTCTCCCATCTTTTCAAAGCTCCATTTTTTTATCGGTATCAGGCTGTTGCGTTGGCCTTCATCAGTGCTGTGAAGAGAAAACTGAAGCTGGAAAGAGCTGTCGTAATATTTCTTTTTAATGTTCAGGAGCCTTTCAAAAAAGGCATCCGTCCCGTGGGGGGCTATTGAAGACAGGGAACCAACAAAATTATTGATGGGGTATTTTGCGGGAAATTGCTCCAGAACATCAAGTACGGCAGGATTCAATGAAGGCTCACCCATACGTGCAAATTGTATCTTGAACTTGTCGGTTTCAGGTATACCCGAAGGGAAACGATGTTTAACCAGGTAGTCGATCTGGAAGAAGATATCCTCAGCGCTCAGTTTTCCATTATAATCACCTCCGGCATCACAAAACTTGCAATCCACCGGACATCCGTACAGCGTCGACAGTATGATGACCCATTTCTTGCTGATGTCCATGGGGGGCTGGGTCGACTCCACAAACTCTATGCGCCTGCCGGCCTCATCCTCCGCAATAAATACCGAGGCGATCTCATGTTCCTGTGTCCTGCTGATTACTCTCATCCTCTAAAATCTTTTCCCTGATGGCCATGGCTGCCCTTATCCCGTCGCCTGTGGCGACTGAAACCTGCCTCACCCTGCCGTTCTTTACATCTCCAATAATATATAAAAGGCCTTGTTTTTCAAGCTGTTGGCAATTTTCTTCCAGTTCGGGCGATAAATACCCCAGCTCAGCTTCCCGGCCGGTGGCAAAAATAGTATAATCGAATGAATCTGACGGCACAGAGTTTTCATGATATGATATCTTTTCCTGTTTTTTAGCAATCTCAAGAAGTGCAGGAACGCATTTTATCCTGCTGCCCCGGTTGAAGATATGCACATCATTATGGGTTGACAACGTCATGGCATAATCAAAAGCCGCATCCCCGGCCCCTACGATCGCTATCGACATGCCTTTCATTCCCCGAAGGGGGAAAACCTCAGTAAAAAATGTAGCTTCATTCCCGGGCACAACATACTTTGCTTTAGTGCCGCTTGCAACTACAAGGTATTTGCAGATATATTCTTTTTCATTGCTTTGCAATACGAACTGCCCGTTAAAATAATTCGAATATCGAATATCGCATATCGAATATCGAATATCGAAACGCTCCAGGTGAGCTTTTATCTTCACTGCCAGCTCCTCCCCGCTTATCCCATCCGGAAACCCGGGATAATTATCCAGTCTCCAGGCATTTCTGACCAGCCCTCCTATACTGTTTTTTTCAAGCAGCAAAGGGTCGATGCCATAACGCTTAAGCTGTACGGCACAGGCAACACCCGCAGGGCCTCCCCCTATGATGATCACCTGCTCTTTAAGCATTTTTCAACAGGTCTAAAAGTGTTTTGGTTTTTACAGGCCGGGCAAATAAGTATGCCAGGTTCAGGAATGTGGCCAGGTGAAATTCATAATTATATGCCGCTGTGGCATCTACCGGCATCACCACATCGAATCCTTTGACAAATGCAGTCCTTGCGGTGCTTTCACAACAAAGGTTCGTCATAACGCCTGTGATGATGAGCTGTTTTACATTGGCAGCGCGAAGCTGTTGATCAAGGTCAGTCTCATGAAATACATCAAACTGTGTCTTTTTCAAGATTTTCCCACCCACATCACTAATACGTTTGTGAATTTCACTCCTGGGGTCATTCTCCTTTATCAGCTCATGCCAGCGGATGCCCATCATTCCGGCATTGGCATCATTGTTTATGTGCCGGGTAATGAAAACAGGCATCTTCTTTTTGAGACATGCCTGCATGGTCTCTATAATATTCGGTATGATAAGCGGTGCAGACGGAATAAATGCATGTTCGTCCGGGTCAAGGAAATAGTTTTGCATATCGACAACCAGCAAAGCCATATGGCCGAAATCCGGTTTAAACATCCGCATGCCGGAATAGTACTTAACCTCATCGATCATCGCTTGTGACTCGAGGTCGATATTTTCTTCAGTAAAGTACTGTTCTTTCATGTCGTCATTTTTCTTCTGAAAACAATGCAAATGTAAATTAAAAATACACATCAAAAAATATTAGAGAATATCGAGTATTGAGTATCGAGTATCGAGTATCGATTTTTTTTAATAAAAGCATTGGAATTGAAAAATTAATTTTTACCTTTGCAGCCGCTTTTGATGATTCGTCTGAAAGAGCAGAAAATCCAACGGAAACCTGACAAATTGAAGCAGATATAGGTTCCACCCCGCAATGCGGGACGCGTCTTCACAGACCCACCCTATATCAATTTCCCTTAGATTTTCCAAAAATGAGAATGTTAAACACCTCTGTTTGAGAGGATTGAAAAATTATTAATAAGTCTTAATATGCCAACAATACAGCAATTAGTTCGCAAGGGACGGAAAAAATTAACTGAAAAGAGCAAATCACCTGCACTGGATTCATGTCCGCAGCGCAGGGGCGTTTGTGTAAGGGTTTACACTACAACTCCTAAAAAACCTAACTCAGCCATGCGTAAAGTGGCCAGGGTAAGGCTTACAAACGGAAAAGAAGTGAATGCCTACATTCCGGGCGAAGGCCATAACCTGCAGGAGCACTCCATCGTGATGATCCGTGGCGGCAGGGTAAAAGACCTTCCGGGTGTTCGTTACCATATCATCAGGGGTGCATTAGACACTTCAGGTGTTGAGGGCCGGACACAGCGTCGATCAAAGTATGGCACAAAGAGACCTAAGAAATAAGAGTTATACAATAACTATATAATATAACGATGAGGAAATCAAAACCTAAGAAACGGACCATTCTTCCTGATCCTAAATTTAGCGACACACTGGTTACTAAGTTTGTGAACAACATGATGTACAGCGGAAAGAAAAACATCGCATATGAGATTTTCTACGCTGCCATGGATATTGTTGCTGAAAAAACCAAAGAGGATCCTGTTGAAGTGTGGAAAAAAGCACTTGCCAACGTTACTCCTAACGTAGAGGTAAGAAGCCGTAGGATCGGTGGTGCGACTTTCCAGATCCCTTCAGAGATCAGGCCCGGAAGGAAAATGTCGATCGGCATGAAAAACCTGATCAGCTTTTCCCGCAAGCGTCACGAAAAAACCATGGGCGAAAAGCTCGCCGGTGAGATCCTGGCTGCTTACAAGGATGAAGGTTCCGCTTTTAAGAAAAAAGAAGATACACACCGTATGGCCGAAGCCAACAAGGCTTTCAGTCATTTCAGGTTCTAATAGAACAAGTAAAAAAGATGCCGGAAAATCTGACATACACGCGTAACATTGGCATAATGGCTCACATTGATGCGGGTAAAACCACAACAACGGAGCGTGTATTGTATTATACCGGTATCAATTATAAGGTTGGCGAGGTACACGAAGGTACAGCAACGATGGACTGGATGGCCCAGGAACAGGAAAGGGGCATCACCATCACTTCTGCAGCCACAACAGTATACTGGACCACTGACGAACAAAAATATCGCATCAACATTATCGATACCCCGGG
>JAGLEK010000162.1 GCA_023145125.1 Bacteroidales bacterium
ATTTCCCACTCTAGTGGGTAATGATCCTGCTCAGGTCAGCATTGAACTTACGGCTGATATTCTTCAGTCCGTATAATTCCCTCAGCAAAAATTCCTGATCTTCTTCGGAAGTATTGTCTTTAATCTGCTGCTGTATGGAAGACATCTTCGATTCGATCTTCTTGATCTTGAATGATAGCAGGGAGCTGTCGACAAGCATATTTAGCCTGCTGTCTTCCTGGTTAACATAGATCCTCTTCTTCTCCCAGTTCTCACTTAGCTCGTAAGGTGAACTTAAGAGGTCGGCACTGGTGGATCGTACCTGTTCCATCTCATGGTTGATAAAATCCTTTTCATCCACATTCTGGTCTTGGGAAAGTTTCTGATTGTATTCATCAAATATCATCTGGTAAACAGCATTGTTAAAGGTCAGGTCGTCGGCCCTGATAGCATTTACCAGGTATTTACCTATGGTTACGCTGATATTCTCTGTATAGGTATTCCCATCCTCATTCTTTTTCTCCCTTTCAAGCTTAATTTCTTCCTTGCCATACTGAAGAAGTAACCTGATGATCTCCCGTTCCTGGAACACACTGTTGGTATGATCAACATCCCTGGATTGTGGAATGGTCTCCGGCTCCTGATCAGGAATATACCGATCTTTATCTTGTTGCTCTTTTCTGAATTTTTTCCGGATGATCTTATTCAATTCGTTCACCAGGATCTGCTCAGGAGTATCCAGAAGGCTACTGCATTCCTTGATATAAACGTTACGGTAAATGCTGTCGGGAATGAGCGAGATGGTTTCCACTATCTCCCTGATCAGTCCCGCTTTCTTAACAGGATCCCCTTTGGTTCCTTCAAGCAACAGGCTTGTTTTGAAGCGTATAAAATCTTTTTCCTGGGCCAGGAATTCTTTTGTTTCTGCAATTCGGTGATTCCTGACATAAGAATCAGGATCCTCATCAGGCGGGAACATGATGATCCTGACATTCATGCCCTGCTCAAGTATCAGGTCTATGCCGCGGAAGGAAGCCATGATGCCGGCCTGGTCGCCATCATACAATATTGTGATATTCTTGGTAAAACGCTTGATAAGCCTGATCTGGTCAGTGGTAAGGGCAGTCCCGGAACTGGCCACCACATTCTCAAAGCCGGCCTTATACATAGAAATAACATCAGTATATCCCTCAACGAGGTAACATTTGTCCTGCCTGATTATTTCCGACTTGGAAAGGTTCAGCCCGTATAAAACATTGCTCTTATTATATATTTCCGACTCGGGGGAGTTTACATATTTAGGTTTGTTCTCTTCCTTGGTAAGGATGCGGCCACCAAAGCCTACCACACGGCCTGATAAATTATAAATAGGAAATATCACCCGTGCCCGGAAGCGGTCATATCTCTTTTTATCATCTTTTTCAATGGTCAGGCCGGTCTTTACCAGGTATTCCAATTTATATCCACTCGACAGGCAGTGTTCAGTTAAGGCCTCCCATTTGCCGGGACTGTATCCAAGCCCGAACTTATCGATGATTTCCTGATTATATTCCCTGTCTTTGAAATATGACAGTCCTACCGATTTTCCCTCATCAGTATCCAGAAGCTGTTCAGAGAAGAATTTCTGGGCAAAAGCATTCACATGGAACAGGGCTTCCCGTTGATCCATCTTCTCCTTTTCTTCCGGCGATTGCTCTTTTTCCTCTATTTCTATCCCGTATTTTCTGGCCAGAAAACGCAGAGCTTCAGGATATGTATAATGCTCATGCTCCATGAGAAATGTTACTACGCTGCCACCCTTGTTCGAACTAAAGCATTTGAAAATATTCTTGGCCGGAGAAACAAAGAATGAGGGGTTACGTTCTTCCGTGAAAGGGCTGAACCCTTTATAGTTTTGGCCACTCTTTTTCAGGTTCACAAACTCCCCTATCACCTCCTCAATACGGACAGTGTCCATGATCTTATCTATTGTTTCTTTGCTGATGAGGGACATGGGGGG
>JAGLEK010000163.1 GCA_023145125.1 Bacteroidales bacterium
TGGCCTGTGTTATAATGAATATCCTGGGCGGTTACGGGTGTGAAATGGTTAAGAAAAATAGTTAGCAATAGGGCGAAAATGTAGGGCGTGCGCATAATTGAACTGTTTCATCAAAAATAAGAAATATTGCGGTAAAATAAATTAAAAAAAAAGTGCGACAATTCCGAGTTTTAGGTATTAATCAAGTAAAGGTAGTTTTGTTTTTTTACCGCAAAGGACACTAAGGAGTTCACAAAGATATATTCTCATTATGCAAACAGAAAAGCTATTTAAAGAGGTTTTGGATTGTTCCTTTAAAATTCATAAAGCCTTGGGCCCTGGATTACTCGAAAGTGCTTATGAAGAGTGCTTGTTCTATGAAATATTAAAATCAGGCCGATTCGTTGAAAAGCAAAAACCTTTGCCTCTGATATATGAAGGGGTTAAACTTGAAACTGGATACAGAGTAGACCTCTTAGTGGAGAATCAGATAATAATTGAGATTAAATCAGTAGAGGCGCTTGCTGATGTGCATCTGTCACAGATTTTAACCTATATGAAGCTCTCTAATTGCAAATTAGGATTGTTAGCAAATTTTAATGTAAAGTATTTGCGAGATGGCATCAGACGGATCATTCTAACACCTTCCCACTCTTAACGATATTCTTTGTGCCCTTTGCGGTTAAAGAAAGTATAAATTAATTTACTTTGTAATTAATATGGATGCAGAAAAAAACTATCAACTACAACTAGCCGGGAATTTTGTTGAATATACAGGAAGGAATATTTTCCTTACCGGTAAGGCAGGTACAGGGAAAACAACCTTTCTTCATAACTTAAAGAAGGTTTCTTTAAAGCGCATGGTGGTGGTCGCTCCGACGGGAGTTGCTGCCATCAATGCAGGTGGAGTTACCATACATTCTTTCTTCCAGCTGTCTTTTGGCCCCCGGATACCGGGCTTTAAGCCAGATAGTAAATCACCTGATCAACAAAAATACAACAGGTTCAGCAAGAATAAGATTAAAATAATAAAAAGCCTCGACCTCCTGGTTATTGATGAAGTCAGCATGGTAAGAGCAGATATAATGGACGGCATCGACGAAACCCTGAGAAAGTACAGAAACAAAGATCTTCCGTTTGGTGGCGTTCAAATGCTCATGATAGGTGACCTCCAGCAGCTGGCTCCGGTTATTAAAAAGGATGAATGGAATGTATTAAAGCAATATTACAATACTGCATTCTTTTTTAGTTGCAAAGCCCTGCAAAAGACAACTTACATCAGCATAGAATTAGATCATGTATATCGCCAGAGCGATAGCAAATTTATTGACCTCTTAAACAGGGTCAGAGGGAATCAATTGGATCAGGAAAGCATTAACCTGCTAAATACAAGGTATCAGCCCAACTTTAAAACAGATGAGGATGGTTATATATCCCTCACAACGCATAACGCCAAAGCACAAAATATCAATGATGCAAAATTAAAGAAGCTGAAAGGGACCCCGTACACTTTTATGGCTGAGATAACAGGAAATTATTCTGAATATAACTACCCTACCAATGCTGAGCTTATTTTAAAGATCGGAGCCCAGGTGATGTTCGTGAAAAATGATCCCAGCCAGGATAAACTGTATTATAATGGTAAGATCGGGAAGATCGTGAGTGTTGAGGAGGATACCGTTGAAGTACAATGTCCCGGTGAGGATGAGGCCATCGTTGTGTATCCTTTGGAATGGCAAAATATAAAATATACACTGGATGAAGACACCAAAGAAATATCGGAAATTATCGAAGGGATCTTTACACAGGTACCCCTTAAGCTTGCATGGGCCATTACCATTCATAAAAGCCAGGGATTGACTTTCGAAAAAGCCATTATTGATGTGGAAGCTGCCTTTGCTTTCGGACAGGTTTATGTTGCTCTGAGCAGGTGCAAATCACTGGAAGGCCTTGTATTGATCTCTCCTGTTAGCAGTAGTGGCATAATCAGCGATAATACCATTAATAAATTCACACGTGAGGTGGAAGAGAACCAGCCCACCAGTGAACAATTACAGGATTCGGAAAAGCTTTACCGGGAGGAATTACTTGTTGATCTTTTTAATTTTCATAATCTGGAACAGGCTCTGTATTATATCATTAAGCTGCTGAAAGATCACTCTGCCGGCATGCAGCAGCAGCATCTTTCCGATTTCAGGGATATTCTGAAAAAAACCAATGAAGAAATAGCCGGGATATCTGAAAAATTTCTTGTTGAACTCAGGGCCCTGCTGATAAAAGACAATGGCACGGAAGGGGATCCGGCCTTACAGCAGAGGTTAAGCAAGGCAAGCCGGTATTTTGCAGGTAAAATTGATGAGATCATCTTAAGGCCTGTCCGGGAAATATCGATAGATACAGATAATAGAAAAGTAAAGAAGAAAATCAATGAAGCACTGGTTAGGTTATTATTTGAATCAAAGTATAAGCATTCCTGTCTTAAAGCATGTTTTAATGGGTTTGTGCTTAAAGAATATCTTGCTATCAAGGCAAAAGCAGCCATCGAAGATGTTACATTGAAAAGCACTGCAAAGAAGTCCGGGTTTACGGGCACGGAGATCATCAACAAAGACCTGTATGATCATTTAAAACACTGGCGCAACGCAAAAGCAGAGGAACTGGACTGGTCTGTCTACATGGTTTTACAGCTCAAGTCAATACATGAAATAGCCGACACCCTGCCCTCAACTATAAAGGAACTGCAGGCTGTGAGAGGACTTGGCAAGAAGAAACTGCTATGGTTTGGGGAGGAATTGCTTGAGATGGTGA
>JAGLEK010000164.1 GCA_023145125.1 Bacteroidales bacterium
TGTCTTCGTCTGCGGTCAGGTCGCCGCTAAGCATTTTATGCCCGTCGCCAATCAGGGATCCAAAGGTTTCCTTAAGCTTTTCCGTATTACGCCCGGTGATGATAAGTGTTGCCCCCTGCTTGCTGATGCTGATGGCAGCCTGCATCCCGATCCCGGATGATGCCCCGGTTACCAGAACGGATTTCCCTTTTAGATCACAAAACGACATATTGTATAGATTTAAATTTCAATCACTTCCGGACAAAAGACCTTATCCGTTTTAAGCACTACGCTGCCCCATGAAAGCCCGACACCAAATCCTGAGAACAGGAACTGGAGCTTTTTACCGGCAATTTCACCTGCAAGCGTATGGGCAATTGTCAGGGGTATGGAAGCTGAACTGGTATTTCCATATTCTCCTATGGAATAAGGATATTTTTCGGCTTCGATCTTAAGTTTCTTTCGTATCGACTCATTCATGAGCTTGTTGGCCTGATGCATCACGAAATAGTCTATATCATCCAATGAGATACCGGCATATTCCAGCAGCGCCCTGATGTTAGGAGCTACTTCCCGCAGGGAGAAGTTGAATACTTCCATTCCGTCGAGGGCAATATGAAAGCTGTTCCTCACAATGCCCTCAGATATCTCCTTATATTCAAAGGAATGTTCTTTGGAAGCAAAATTCCTGATCCCCCCGTCGGGGATGATGATAGCCTCATATCCGGCACCGTCGGTTTGCAGGTTGAAGCTCATATCGGGAGCTCCGGGCTTAAACTCCAGGGCGGTAGCTGTTCCGGCATCCCCAAAGAGCGGGTAAGTGCTTTTGTCTTTGTAAGATGTGTTTTGGGTTGACACATCACCCACGAGGAAAAGGCCTTTCTTTATGGCTCCGCCGGTCATCATTCTTCCCATCACCGAAAGGCCGTAAACGTAACCTGAACAACCAAGGCTGATATCAAGGGCAACACAAGATTTGGGCAGGCCTAGACGGTCTTGCAAAATACCGGCTGTTGCAGGGATCAGGTAGTCGCGCGACTGCGAAACAAAAATGAGCAGTTCAATGTCTTCAGCATTCCATTCCAGTCCTGCCAGCAGGCTTTCAGCAGCTTCAAAGCAAAGGTCTGAAGTAGCCATGCCCGGATCGGCAACACGCCTCTTCTCAACACCTACGGTTTTGATAAAGGTTGCCTGTTCTTTTTCAGAAAGTAATTCATAATCCCTGTTACTGACTTCCTTCTTAGGTACGGAAGCAGCGATACCTGCGATCCTGATATCCGGGATGCTGAAAATTGCCATCGGCTATATTAAGCGGCATTTGCCTTTGATGAAACCAAATTATAAAGATCCTGAAGCTTCTCTGAGTTTATGAGGTCGTCAGCGGAGATCACCACATCGTATTCCACATTCACATGGGCAATGAAGATCAGTGCATTGATCGAGTCCCAGGTGAAATGTTCACGGATCACGCTCTCCGGATTTAAATTGCCGGTTTCCATATCTTCGAACTCTCCTTCTACCCTTGTGATAAATTCTTCAATTGTAATCATGACGATCGTCTGTTTTTTGCAAAATTACATAAAAAGTTTTGAGTTTTGGGTGTTGAGTGTTGGGTTATTGGTGATTTTTGAAATAATTTCTCTCTGGGAAACATCGATATTGGGAGTAATAACCCCTGAAAAACGCTGTTCAATTTAGCCAATTTGAACAACAAAAACTTGCAATACATCTAATTTTTCACTATATTTATGGTTCAATTTCCGGATTGAGCAGTGAAGCCTGTGGAAATTAATTTATAATTGTGCCTAAAATGAAAACTCAAAAATCACTTTTCGCCTTTCTTTCTTTCTTTCTTTCCTATTAATAAGCTATACACATGCCCAGGTACTGCCACCGGACAACCCAAACTATGAATTGGTTTTCGAGGATGAGTTCGACAGCATTGCCATGAACAAAGATGAATGGTATAGTGGGTTTAGCTGGAATCAAAAAGGCTTCATGACAAGCTATTGTAACAACTATTCTGATACTTTGATAATGAATGATTCGATGAGTTACAGAAAGAGAGATTTTGAAAACTGTGTTCTGGACACTACTGGAACAGGTCTGATGAAAATTGTTTCAAAAAATGAGTACCATGTCGGTTTAGTCTGGGATTGGCCACCGTGTGACAATGATTCTTGCATAGGCTTTGTTTGTGACTCTGCTCATGTCCCACCTATTTGTTTTTATTGGGACAGTATTCCATTTAATTATACAACCAATATGTTACGTTCAGCAACAAAGTATAAGTATGGATATTTTGAAATGCGGTGCAAAATATCAAAACCTACACCGCCAATGACCAATAAGGGAATTGGCCCAAATTTTTGGTTATTTGATGCTGATTCGATTGTTCCTCATAGTGAAATAGATATCTTTGAATTTGATGGGGATACAAGCCAATTTGGATCAGCTATTCACTACAAGGACACTACTGGGGTTGTTACGCATGGTATTATTGGCAGCCCCGGTCTAATTGAAGTAGATTTTAGTGATTTTCATACTTTCTCGATTAACTGGTCTCCGGAAAAGATTGACTTTTATCTTGATGATAGTTTGTATGTTAGCTCATATGAACATTCTTCAGACTTTATTCCTATGCCAATTATAATCGATGTGAATCTGCCACTCTTTACCAGATGTGAATTTATAGATACCACATACACACAACTTCCTCATTACTATGAAATTGACTATGTGCGGGTATATCAACTTAAATCTGACTGCAACAGCAATTATCTGATCTGCGATTACAACGATATTGATTACAAGCATTATAATACTATTTACGTGGGCAATACAAATTGTGCGGTTACAGTGCCTCAAAATAAAAAACTGTATCTGATTTATAACGACAGAATAAAACTTTCGCCAAATTTCATTCTCGAGGATGGAGCAGAAATCTATTTTGAGCGCATCCCTTGTTTTGAAAGTATTAAAATCAAAAATAATTTTGAAATTCCTGCACCAGCACCACCTTCATTCTATGAACGCCTAAAACCTATATACCATGCATACTAGACGTTTAATCATTGTTGTATTTGTACTATTTCAATGTATAAGTATTTTGAGTCAGATCACCCCTGATTCGTTGATTGGCACCTATGCCGGGGTGAGATGGTTCAAATGGGAAGAAGATACAAGCTGGACAATTTTTAACGATACGGTGGGAGTTTATCAAATTAATTCTGATTGCATATTATGGGCGGTGTCGGCTACCTCAAGTATGGGAGGAATATACATTGGGGGAATGAGACCATATAAGACTGAGTATGGGTTTTGCCAGGGTAACGTAACAAATTACATACACCGTTTTCATCCGGTAGATAGTTTAATAATACAATATAATGACATTTCGCCACCTCCACCCAATTATCATCCATCGTCCACACGCTATTATGGTGTAAAGATTAGTGATTCTATTTTAGTAAACATTAGTGATCAAATAATTTCAGAGAAGTTAATAAATATTTACCCAAACCCTTTCACTGATCATTTACATCTACAATTGCCTTTATCTCATAAATGTGACATAAAAATATTTGATATTAGTGGTAAGGAGCTATATGCTTTCACAGAAAATAATATTAAAAACTTAACAGTAAACACAACAGCATTAGTACCCGGTGTTTATATTTTGCAATTGGTCATTAACAACAATATGCAATCATATAAAATAGTAAAACTTTAATATCATGAAAAAAATACTCATTTTGCTTATTGCACTAAGCTCTATTGTTAGTGTAAATGCCCAGTTAACTGTTGACAGTACGGGTAAAGTTGCAATAAATAAATTAAGTGCTGAATATACCCTTGATGTCTTCGGTAATTTCAGGGTAGATAACTGGACAGATGTAATCCTGGAATATAATTCCCAATATTACGGGCAGCCTGCCATTTATCCTGAGAACAGCTGGTATCTTCGACTTGGAACTCCTGAGTTGGTCTTAGGTGACATTTTCGCAACACATATTTTTTGTCACTGGGTATCGGAAAGTGCTCATGAGCAAGCAAAAGACAATATAACCGTACTGGAAAACCCACTGGAGAAGATCATGAAAATAGATGGTGTAAGATACATCTTCAATCACGAACAGCTGAAGAATATGCCTGAGCAAATTCAACTTGAATACCAGAGACCGCAAATTGGTTTCCTCGCAGAAAATGTAGAACCTGTATATCCTGAACTTGTCGTTTATAATAAAGAAACAGGAAAAAGCTCAATTAGTTATACCAGGATGGTTCCCGTCCTCCTGGAAGCCATTAAACAACAGCAAAGACAAATAGTTATGTTGCAGGATGTCGTTGCTTCACAGGAGAAAGATTTGATTATACTAAAAAATGAAATTGAATCCGATAATTATAAAACCGGATCATACGAAAATGGAGCAGACATAAGGGAGGAAGCAAAACTATTTGATAATGTCCCAAATCCCTTTGATCAGGAAACAGAAATCAAATATTTTATTCCTGAAAATGCATCTTCAGCTAATATTCTTGTTTTTGATTTACAGGGCAAGGAAATGCTATCATACAGCATCAATGACAGAACATTTGGAAGCATCGTTATTAAGGCTTCGACGCTATATCCCGGAATGTTTGTTTATTCATTGGTAGTAGACAATAAAATAGTTAATACGAAAAGGATGATACTAACAAGAAAATAATACTATAATTTAATTCATTGTTATTGGAAAAAACCGGCTACTCAAATAAAATACTTTTAGGAAAAGGCTTGAAGATAATATATAGAAATTGGGCTTAGTAACGTCAAGCCTTCTTGCCGCCCTCCAAACCTCAGTAAATTCTGATCTCTCCCTATGGTGGAAATAACAGAATTAACTGAAGATATTGTTTAACTTTGTGCCCCATGCCATCAAAAAGCAACAAGCGCAAACTCTTACTTATAAACCCCCTCAGTACAAACAGGCAGGGGCTGATACTGCATAGCCATGTGATCTATCCACCGATAGGACTTGGCATTGTGGCTGCGCTCACACCCGACCACTGGGAGGTAGAGATATTGGATGAGAACTGGGACCGCTTCGAGTATAAGGAGGCTGACCTGGTTGGAATCACTGCACTTACATCCAGTGTGACCCGCGCTTATGAACTGGCCGACATCTATCGCAAAAAGGGGATCCCTACGGTGCTGGGCGGCATCCATGCTTCCATGGTACCCGATGAAGCCCAAAAATTTGTCGATGTGGTGGTTACAGGGGAAGTCGAGAGTGTCTGGGAAAAACTGATTGCCGATTTTGAGCATGGCAGGCTAAAAAGCCTGTATAGAGGCGAACTCCTGCCATTTAAAAATGCTGTTTACCCTGCCCGGCATCTGTTCCACAAAAAATACCAGTTTGCCAGCATACAAACTACCCGGGGTTGCCCGATGAAATGCGATTTTTGTTCTGTTCATCAGTTTAATGGAAACAAATACCGTGAACGGCCTGTGGGGGAAGTGCTTGACGAACTTGAAACCATTGAACAAGAAAAGATCTATTTTGTAGATGACAATCTGATCGGGTACGGAAAAAGGTCTCAGCAAAGGACCATAGACCTTTTTAAAGGCATGATCGAAAGGGGCATCAAAAAACAATGGTTTTGCTCGGCATCCATGAACTTTGCCGATAACGAAGAAGTGCTCGAACTGGCTGCCAGGGCAGGCTGTATGATGGTCCTCCTGGGAATAGAGTCGGAGCGCATCGAGCAGTTGGAAGAGACGAATAAGAAGATGAACATCAAGATCGGCATCGAGCATTACGATGAGGTGTTCAAAAAGATCCATAAATACGGGATCAGTGTATTGGGGGCCTTCATTTACGGCCTGGAAAGCGATACCCCCGAGACCATGGCAAATCGAACAGAATACATCAACAATGCCGACATAGATGCCGTACAGGCCACCGTGCTCACCCCACTGCCGGGAACCGGATTATTCAAGCGGATGCAGGCTGCAGGAGAGATTGACTTTAACAATTATCCCGGCGACTGGGAACGCTATGATTTTGTCGACGTGGTGTTTAACCACAAGAATATGAGTAAGGATGTGTTCTTCGACGAAATACGCAAACAGTGGGATGCCCTGTACAATGACCACACCCTGAAGAAAAAATTCCTAAGGACACTTAAACATACCAAAAGCCCTTTGGCTGCCATCTGGTCGTATGGGTCCAATTTGCAATATTACAATATGGTTTATGAAGGCATACGGCCCAGAAAAAATATAGAAGACATCTTTGGATTGGATGACAGCAGCAAGGAAATGCTAAAATCCAGTCCGTTCAGGTAATCCACATTGTATCTAAAAACAAAATATCTGTAGAAAACTCATGACTGGATCCAAGAAGAAATACAAACTGCTACTGATCAATCCTGCTAATCAACGCCGTAAAGGATTGGTCCTTGCCCGTGACAGGATCTTCCCACCAATGGCATTTGGGATCATCGCAGCACTAACGCCTGACAACTGGGAGGTGGAGATTCTGGATGAAAGCTTCGCTCCGTTTGAATATAAGGAAGCTGACCTGGTCGGTTTTACCAGTCTGACCACAACCGTGAACCGGTGTTATCAGATCGCCGGGGAGTATAGAAAAAACCGTATACCAACTGTAATTGGGGGTATCCATGTTTCCATGCTTCCGGAAGAGGCCAGCAGATATGTCGATTCAGTTGTAATTGGTGAAGCTGAGGGCATATGGCCGAAATTGATCGATGATTTTGAAAAAAACAGATTGCAGCAATATTATCACGCAAAGCTGCCCTCACTCGTAGATAATCCTTCTCAAAAAACAAATCTCTACAACCCGGGATACAACTTCAGCAGCATGCAGACAACACGGGGTTGTCCAATGAAATGCGAATTTTGCTCCGTCCATACATTTAATGGCAGCAAATACAGATTAAGACCCATCGAACAATCCGTCAGAGATTTCATTAACAGCGAGAAGGACCGTGTTTTTGTTGTTGATGACAATTTTGTCGGATACAATAAAGCTTCCCGGAATCATGCCAAGGAATTTCTCAAAGGGATCTTAAAAAGCGGGGTTAAAAAAGATTGGTTCGGGGCATCCTCGATGAATATCGCCGAAGATGAAGAGATCCTGGAATATATGGCCAGGTCAGGGTGCAAGATGGTCTATCTGGGTATTGAATCCGAGCGCATTGACCAACTGGAACAAATGAAGAAGAAGACCAACCTGAAAATTGGTGTGGATAAGTATGCAGAGGTGTATGATAAGATCCATAAATACGGGATTTCCATTATGGGGTCATTTATATATGGACTCGGCAATGACACGCCACAAACCATTTATGAAAGAACCAGCTACATCATCGATGCCGATATAGACATGATGCAATCTACCATGTTAACACCACTTCCGGGCACTGTCCTTTTCAAGGAATTTGAAGAAGCCGGCAGGCTTTTGCATACTAATTTCCCTGAGGACTGGGAACGTTACGGCTACATTGAAGTTGTTATAAAACCAAAACTAATGAGTCCGCAGGAATTTCATGATGCGGTATACGAAAGCTGGGAGAGGATGTATGATTTGAAGGCACTGAAAAAGAAATTCCTGAGAACCCTGCAAACCACCAAAGACCCTACTGCGGCTGTATGGGGTATAACTACAAATCTGCAAATGCGTAATATGGTTTTCGAAGGCACAAAAGAATCGCTCGAACCGGAAGAGGCCTTTCCTGACCTGTTAAAGGGGATACAACTGCGATAATCATTAATCCTAACTTCCTTTGATGCAAGCTGCTAACAAATTACCGGGACAATTCCTTTCTTCAAAAAATGAAGCTGGTGCATACCCTGCAAGGGAAATGGTAACTTTACTCTCACAGAATGCCGAACGTTTTGCGGGGAAAGACCTGTATCTTCTTCTTGAGGATGGAATAAATGAGACGGCAAGGATCACACATGATGAAGCCTTTAATAAAGCAAGGATCATTGCCGGGGAGTTGCAGAAACACGGAAGTAAGGGAGAACGTGTATTGCTGTTGTTTCCCACCGGACTGGAATTCGTGGTTTCGCTGTTTGCCTGCTTCCTGTCGGGATTGATCGCTGTCCCTGCCTACCCGCCACACCGTAAAAAAGCCAATCAACGCTTTCTCTCCATTCTTAATGATGCAAAACCGGCTATAATTCTAACCACTGACCGTATCCGGGGTGATATCAGTATTTTCGACAGTGATCAGAAACTCGTTACAGGAAAAAAAGTCCTGGTTTACGAAGAGCTGAACTTTGACCGGGCAGAAGACTGGGTAGATCCGAAGATAGGAACAGACGATATCGCACTATTGCAGTACACTTCAGGCTCGACAGGCCGCCCCAGGGGGGTGATAGTGAGCCATGCCAATATTATTCATAATTCAGAATGCATCAGACGATCTTTTGGTTTTGATGAAAACCTGATCGGGATGAACTGGCTGCCGAATTTCCACGATATGGGACTGATCGGATGTTTGATCCAGCCTGCCTATGTGGGGGGAATGAATATCATCATCCCGCCACTGAAATTCCTTCAACAACCCCTGAACTGGTTTAAAAATATTTCAAAATACAAGGCCACGAATGCCGGGGGGCCAAATTTCTCTTACGAATATTGTATCGACAAGATCAATGATCAGGAATTAGATGATCTTGACCTGAGCACAATTTCTACCATGTTTTGCGGTGCAGAACCTATCAGGAAAAAGACCCTTGATCAATTCACTGCTAAGTTTGGCAGGGCTTCCTTCAGGTCACAACAGTTTTATCCCTGCTACGGCCTTGCTGAATCAGTTTTGATCGTTACCGGAGGTGATTTTAGGGCAGAGCCCATCTATCTTGAACTGGATACCCGGGCTATGGAAGAGAATAAAGTGATAGCTGCTGAATCCGGAAGAGACAGCCGCACCCTGACTGCATGCGGGTATCCCTGGCTGGGTATGAGTGTGACAATCGTTAATCCTGAGACAAAAATCATATGCCCGAAAGGAGAGATTGGCGAGATCTGGGCCAAAGGCCCTTCAATAACGCAGGGTTATTGGGATAATGCTGAAGAAACAGAAAAAACTTTTAAGGCTTACCTCGAAGGAACAGAAGATGGCCCCTGGCTGCGAACAGGTGACCTGGGGTTTATCCACGAAGGGCAGCTGTATGTCAGCGGGCGTATGAAAGACCTCATCATCATCCGCGGGTCCAACTTCTTCCCAAACGACATAGAGCACAGCGTGGAAAATTGTCATGAAGCCTTGCGGCAAAATGCAGGCACAGCTTTTTCAGCTGAAATCGGAGGGGAAGAAAAACTGATCATTATCCAGGAAGTTGAGCGGACCCATATGCATGATTTCGATGAAGATGAGGTCTTCGAAGCCATTCGGAATGCAATATATGCCGATCACGGCATACAACCAAACATTATCATCCTGGTAAGGATGGGATCCATTAAAAAGACTTCAAGTGGCAAAACACAACGTTTTGCCATGCGCACAGTCTGGGCCAATAATGAATTGAATATTCTGGCAAGTTGGGAAATGGCACCGGAAAAAGAGAATGTTGCTACGGCTATCGGCTTCCGCCCTGAATTCCTGCGGGAGTGGATGATCAACTGGATGGCACAGAAGCTGGAGCTTGATCCCGGCAAGATCGACGCTGACAAGCCCATATCTGCCTATGGCCTCGACTCCATTACTGCCGTAAG
>JAGLEK010000165.1 GCA_023145125.1 Bacteroidales bacterium
TATTCGATATTCGATATTTGATATTTGATACTCAGTACTTAATCCCTTTATCTAATCACCAACTTCTCTCTTATCATAATGCCATCCACAACAACAGTTACCACGTACATACCCGGCAGTAGGCTTGCAACATCCACTGTGTTGCCGGCTTTGTCTTGATAAATGACTTTTTGCCCGAGCCTGTTATAGATGACTATCTCATCAATTTCAGTTTCCGGCGGGATGGAGATGGTAATAACTGATTGTGCGGGGTTAGGGAATATTAATATCGATCCGGCTATGTTCAGGTCGGGGGTCCCGGCCGATTCGCATGCTTCTTCCACTTCCTCCTGATTGTTGCAGCCGATGGCATTATTTATAATGTAAACATATTCGGGTGTGCCGGCCAGGTAATCGCATATGCTTTGCACCTCGCATTCCAAAAGCAAGGGGTTGTAGTAAATAGAAATGTAATTAATTGAAGAAGAAGCAATATTATCCAGTCCCGACAAGCTTGTGAGCAAAAGGTTTGAATCCATGGAAATTCCGCCTCCAATGGATTTCAGGTTTGACAATGCTGAAAGGTTTTCCAACTGTATGTTCTTCCCTATCCAGAGGCTTCCACCAATTGAATCAAGGTTTTCAAGCCCTGCAAAACTCAGCATTGCAACATTACCGCTAACCGACATGATCCCTCCAATGTAATTCAAGCCTTCAAGGCCTGTAAGGTCTGTAAGAATAGGATTATTTCCATAAAAATAACCTCCAATTTGCAGGTTTTCCCCCACTGATTTAATTCCCTCCAGGCCTTCAAAACCGGAGAGGGAGGTATTGCCATTTATCATCAGGGTTTTGCCAACAGATGTAATGCTCCCCAGGTTTAACAAGTTTTCCAGGGCATCATTCCCTCCTATTGAAATTATCTCTTCTACAGAGACTATGTTATCAAGGCCTTCTAAGGTAAGCAGGGCGTCGTTATCATAAACATTCAAACTCCCGGGGATATTAGTCAGATTAACCAATGCAGTAATATCGGTGAGAGCCTCATTGCCCCTGATCTCAAGGCCACCACCTATTGATGTAATATTATGGAGGCCTTGCAAGCTGGTAATTAGTGGTAAACTCCTGATCACAAGACCTCCGTTTATTGACATAAGGTTTTCAAATTCATGAAGATCTTCGAGAATAGGGTTTTTATTTATCGTAAGGCCATCTTCAACAGCCACAAGATTGCTCAAGCCCGCTATTGATGTCAGCAGCGGATTATCAAAAATACTCAAATGCCCGCCACAATGAGTGAGTACGCTCAGGCCATTCAGGTTGGTAATATCTTCCCCGGAGATCGTCACATTGCCTTCAATCTCCGTACATCCGGGATGAATAGTCTGAAAGTTGTCAATATGCGCCTGGTTTGAAAAAGTGAAGCCGTATTCCAGGCATGACTGGGCGTTTGCATCTGTGAAGCAGATCAGCGCCAGGAGGATGGTTAATGGGATAAGTTTTTTCATAGCGAAGAGGTTTTGGGTGTTGAGGGTTGGGTGGATATTCGATACTTGATACTTGATACTTGATTTCCAGCCCACAACTTTCCTAAGATACAAAAAATCCAGATATATTCCAAATCCCGATAGGTTTTATCGGGGTTGGATGTTGATAGTAAAAGATGGCGATTAAAAAGCTGCGCTTTGAAGGGGTATTACTAATTCTACAAACACAGAAAGTCATAGCCAACAAATCCCTCTTCATTCGCTACGCTCATACTACTCTCACCTTCGCCAAGGCTTCTGCGAGCACAGTCGGGATGACAATTTTTCGAGCAAGCCTTCCTTACAAATGGTACATGTGAAATGTAGAATCCAGAATGCAACTAAACATATGTCGGCAGATGCATCATCGCTTTCAGATGGCGGTCTTGAAGCCCAATACTATGAAATTCATATGAGGTTTACTATTAATAGGGCTAATCCTTTATACAGCGAACTGATTTTCCATATTGTTTGGAAGAATACATTCTTTCCGAACATCCCAATATTTTATACATACTTCTAAAATATGCATTTAAGCTGTACCCATCTGGCCCTCGCGTCGATGTATAGGTTTCTGAACTGTTGTGAATTCTGACAAAACTACCCTTAAGGCTTCTCTCACCGCATAGTAACATTGAAAATCCAAATTTATTGGGAGTCCACCCAGAGGGTACAATGGCTTCTTTTTCTTTTAAGTTATTTCCGGCATCAAATCCTCTACAATGCAGACTATCCCAAACAATTTCCCCAACACCATATTGGCTATCAACCATTCCTTCTAAGAATTTCCATTCCTCATCTGTAGGAATATGCCAGTCCGGAGGACAAATTCCCGATATGTTAGGGTACTGCTTATACAGCATCATTTCATTCCATTGATACAAGCCTCCATATTTAACACAGCTATCCTCAACATCGTTGTAACAGTATTTCTCAATGATTCCATTATCTGACATCTCTTCTAAGCCGGGTATCATTGTACCCACATTCAAATTCTCCTTTAGCCAACACTGACTGAAGATTTGAACTGTATGATAAACTTGCCCTTCATATGTTATAGTAGGCATTCCAGGGCAAGGAATGTTGTATGCGAATTGAAAAGTGTATATTTTGCTTATTTCCGGGACATCTATCAAACCACCCTCCAGTGTATCTACGTAACCGATGTAGTAGAGTTTATCTCCAAGTTCAAATGGAAATCCCTCCTTCGCCGCAAATGCTTTGATTTCGTACTCGGGAGCATCATCCATACCAATGTATGAAAGCGAAAGAGAACCGCTCTTTGTAATGTTAGATTGCAATATCTTAATCGTCTCCCGGGAGTCTTTCCATTGGGCTGTAAAGAATGACATCTCGCCTCCTCCGGGGGAGTAGCTGAATGAATGGACTCCTGATTCCAAAACCTCCTCATATTGATGAACAACCCTGCCCATAATATCATTAATCATACACCTTACCAGTCCCTTCTCCGGGACATAGATGGATATGGTAGTGCTTTCGATAACGGGATTAGGGTAGTTCTGGTAAATTCGCAATCCATCGCCATTACTATTCACCTCATCCACTCCGGTGATATAATCAAGCACAAGGACGGTATCCGGGTAATACAGCACCGTATCTCCACCTTGAGAGCGGTTCATTACCTTAATACTATCAAGCTGAATATGAGTTGCACTGTCAATGGCTGTGAAGGTAAGTTCCAGGGAAGGCTTCTGTGCAGTGGAGGTCACTACACATAAGAACAAAAGTGCTATGACAAAAGCAGTCTTTTTCATTGCTTTATCAGTTTCACAACAGACACCCCATCCCCACTCCTCAGCACACCATAATACATCCCCTCGGGAAGGTGACCGGGAGACCATGTGACTTTGTGACTGCCCCGGGGCAATATCCGATCCTCAGCCTTATATACCACCTCTCCAATTACATTGTATATTGTAAATTGGATATTGGATATTTCTTTCAGTTCGTACTCGATGGTGGTGGAGGTGGTGAAGGGGTTGGGGAAGACTGATATTTTCTTTTCTATAGGTATTTCAGGAACACCTAATATACCACAGGAATCTGCTACTTCTTGCGGGCTATTGCAACCAACGGCGTTATTTTGAATAGAGATTATTGCATTAGGAATATCAAAATAATTGCACACACTTTGGATTGCACAATCAGATAAATGAGGATTATTAGCTATATATATACTTTGCAATAGGGAAAAATTGCAATCATCAAGTCCATTGAGACTAAATAATAACTGATTATCCAATATGGTGAGAAACCAGTAGATATGATTTACATTATGAAGATGTTCAATTGATATTAATCTGTCATTATGATTTATTTGTAAAAACCCAGTAACGACCTCCAGGTTTTCTAATCCTTCAAGATTAATTAATGAATCATTCTGGTCGATGGAAATGGAATATACATTTGACAGACCATTCAGCCCGGACAAATTATAAAGGGATGGGTTATTGTTAATATTACAAGTGTTAATGATATTACCTATGCTTTCAAGACCATAAAGTCCCTTTAATGATCCATTACTATTTATTGACAGATAAGATAAAAATGATGTATTAAGGTTTATTGCATTAAAATTGGTTAAAGATGCATTTCCTAAAATATCCAGTGACCCTATTGAATTAAGATACTCCAAGCCAGAAAAATCCAGCAAATTACCATTATGTTTTACCATCAGTGTGCCCCCAACATTTGTCAGACTATCTAATCCCAGGAAATTAGGAAGGGCTGCTCCGTCAATTCTTAAATCACCTGCCACATATTTTAAATTGTTTAATCCAGCTAAGCTACTAAGCAAAAAATTGTTCTCAATTCTGAGATCCAATTCAACATATTCTAAATTATTCAATCCCAATAAATTATCCAACTTTTGATTATGAGTAAGAAACAAGCTTCTTACTTGAACCAAATTATCCAGTCCTGTAAGACTACTAAGATTATCATTGTCTATAATTTTGATATCACTATCTGAAAAAAGGATGTTATTTAAACCTGTAAGATCAGTTAGTAAATCATTATTTTCAATTAAAATCAAGTTTTCGACGCTCGATAGATTTATCAAGCCATCAATGCTAACTAATGATTCGTTATCAAAAATCTCTAATCTATTACCTATCGAGTTTAATCCTATAAGTCCATTTAAATTTGTAATATCATTACCTGAAATGAAGATACTATAATCAAATTCACTGCAATTTGGATATAGAATTGGGAAGCTATCAATTTCTGCTTGAGAAGAAAATGTTATATTGTTGTTAGGACATTGAGATAGGATTGAGTATGGTAATAATAATATGATAAGAAAGAAGAAATTTTTCAATAATCCATTCGCCGGATATGTGATAACCTTTAAGGGAGTCATTGCTATTTTTATTAACGTCAAAAACAATTCCAAATAAGGCTAAGATACAAAAAACCCAGATATTTGTCAATGCCGGCCCCATCGGGTCCGGATGTCGATAGCAGAAGATGGCGATTAAAAAGCTGCGCCCTGTAGGGGTGCGATAATAGTTCTGCGGGTGGCGGTGCGGCAGCTGGGGGGTCCCTCTCCCGAGGACTCGGGATCGGGATGACCGGTAGATTTTTATAAGCTTTTTACTGTATCGTTCCTGCAGGCGCTCGTTTGTAACGAGTGCCAAATTATTGCGCGTTTGAAACGCGCTGTTTTGTTGCACGCGTCACAG
>JAGLEK010000166.1 GCA_023145125.1 Bacteroidales bacterium
GGGGAAGGGAATTCATGGTCCATTTATCATATCCCATTTTTCATTTATCATTCTTACTTACAACTCGGCACTCGGAACTCGGAACTCGGCACTCAAAACTCTACTGGTTTCTTGGCGTACGATCCCAGGCACCTGATTTAATCGTCTTCCATGAGCGGAAGAATCCAATAAACAGGGCCAGGTTCATAGCATAAAAGTGTGTGGCCAGCCTGAGGACTTTAATGTGGATATTGGCCATTTTTAAAAGGAAGTCGAGCAAAGGGAGCAACAAAAGAAGCACCTGCATGGCCAGCAATGCCAGGTAAAAATCTGAGTGAAAGGCCAGAAACACATTGAGGATAAGTGCTGTCAGGATGAAGAAGGGACCTTTCCAGCGAAGCACCTTGTGTGACCAGAAGCAGAAACCCAGGTTTTTTCTCAGTAAGAGGTGGGCGAAGGTCCGAAGGTTCTGCCAGTTGCCGGTGGCGATCCTCACTTTTCGGCGAAACTCATCCCTGAGTACATTGGAAACGTCTTCGAAAACACGCGCATCAAGGTCATTGATGGCCTTTTTTCGTTTCTCGAACACCTTCATATTGATATAGAAATCATCAACGAGGTAGTTGGGAGGCACTTTTGAATAATCTTCTTTCCTGATAGAGTAGCATCCGCCGAAAGGTCCCATCATGGTGCCCCAAAGCCGGCCTTCCATATTCTTGATATGGACCTCTCTGCTGATATAGGCCTTTTCCTGGTAGGAGATGCCTTCAACTTTCAAGCCTTTGTTGATCATATTGGAATCCACCAGCCCTATTTCAGGGTTCTTGAAATGCCTCGCCAGGTTAAATACGGTACTTGTGTCAAACATTACATTTGCATCGGTAAGGATAAGGATGCTACCCCTGGATTCCTGAACAATGTCATTCACTACATTCTGCTTCCCTCTTCTTTCCTCAAAATCCCGGAAACGAAGATTTGGATGATCAGGCAAATATCCGTTTATGATCTCAGCAGTGCGGTCATCAGAACGATCAGAGCCGATAAGCACTTCAAGCTTATCATCAGGATAATCGCCGGCAAAGATGCTTTCGATCTTTTCAGCTATAACCTCCTCTTCATTGAAAGCGGAAATGATCACAGAAACGAGAGGCAAGTCATCTTCACGGCCATATTTTAGCTCATTGTCTTTTTTATTGGCTGATAAAACTTCAAGGATCAAGGGATAAAAGAGGTAGGAATGAAGGATCAGGTAAATAGATAACCAGAAGAATATAGCCAGCACTACCATCAGATCAGTTCCTTATAAAAAGCTGCCAGGGCTTTTGAGATTGATAAATTATCGTAGTTTTCTTCTACAAATTTTACTGCATTTCTGCCAATGGCTTCAAATTTATCAAAATTATCCAAGAGGCTTTCAATTCCTGCCGTATAATTTTGCGGATCATCGGCAATTATGATATCCTTATCATTACTCACGGCGATCCCTTCCGCCCCGATAGAGGTTGACACAATGCTCTTTCCGAGTGCCATGCCTTCTATGATCTTGATGCGCATGCCACTGCCCGACAACAGGGGTACGATCATCACCGCTTTGCTTTCCATGAAGGCATAGGCATCGTCAACTTCACCGAGAAAAACCACATTAGGCTCACTGATGTTCCTGATGGAGGCCGGGGCATTGCGGCCGGCAATATAGAATTTCAGCTCAGGGTATTTTTTATGAAGGGTGTCCCAGCAATTTTTGAGAAACCAGCCGATCCCTTCCTGGTTTGGCGACCAGTCGAGGGCACCAATATGAAAGATAGACGGAAACTCAGGTTTCGCATTATAACTTTTGAAATCATGGGCATTAATACCCGTTGGAGAAACATGTGAGGGCAATGAAAAGCCGAAAGATTTAAGTATATCTGCATCCCTGCCGGTAATGGGCACCATGGCGTCATAAGTGTTCAGGTACTTCATCTCCATTTTCCTCACACGCCCGGCAATGATACCGGTGTAGATCTTCTTCAATCCCGACTTTTGCATAACGGTACGTTCCCATATCTCATGCTCAATATTGTGGGCACGCATGGAAAGCAAGGCTTTGCTGTGCTTCCTGATCAGGGGTACATAAGGTGCGAGATAAAGCCCTTCCAGCTGGATCACATCAAACTCTTCATCGTTGAGCAACTGTTGAAGGCGATCACTGAATTCCCTGGTGACAAAACGCTCAGCGTTGTACGGAAGCCCGGAAAACAAAAGGTTTTTCACGGCACGAACCGGACACAGCCGGGTATCCACTTCCACCAGGATGAAACGGATGTCGTCCCTGATCTTTTGAGGGATGTCAGCTTCCTTTACAGGATGCTTTGAAGTGCTCATCGCCAGCACCGTCACCTCATGGCCAAGTTCCGTGAAACCCTTCGTCATCGCAAATGTTGCTATCGACCCGCCGTCTTTGGGCGGATAAGGAGCTTTATTGGCTATCTGGAGGATTTTCATGATGGTTGGACAAAGATAGAAATAAGTACTTAGAAAAATAGACGTTGAATTAGGTGGGTGGATCTATAACTGATAATCAATGTGGAACCTTTGTGTATCCTTTGCGTCCTTTGTGGTAAAAATTTGTTGAATTAGTTGAACTGGTTGAATTGGTTGAAATGGTTGACATCAGAATATAAATTGAGTATCTTTAATTTATTATCTCAAAAAACTAAATCCAAATACAATGAATTACAAAAAATATTTTCTTATCAGCCTTATCGCAGCCTGTAGATTTGACAGTTACAGTGCTAAAAATATTCCCTAATATTTGCTTTATACGTCTTATTTTTATATTTTTGTACGTATATAATTAGAAGATGGATACAAAACTCACATTAAAACTTGATAAGGAGGTTATTGAGGAAGCTAAGAAATATGCAGCATCCAGGAAAAGGAGTTTGTCTAAACTCATAGAAGCTTATCTCAGATCACTGACAATTCGAGATGAAAGCATTGATGGTGAAGACATAGAAATATCACCTTACGTGAAAGGCATGGCAAGCGGAACCAGTGTGCCTATAGATGTCGATATTAAATCCGGTTACAAAAACCACCTCAACAAGAAGTATAAATGAAAGCCAGGATATTTCTTGATACCAATATCATGTTAGATTTATTGGGCGAACGTTATCCATATTACGAGGCGGTGGCAAAAATTGCCTCATTGGCAGATAGGGGAAAGATCAGCATCTATGTCTCAGCCCTTTCGTATGCCACAGTCAACTACTTCCTTACAAAATATGAAGACCAGAAAACTGCAAGAACTAAATTGAGGAAATTCAAGGTACTTTCCGAGATTAGTAATCTTGATGCTTCAATTCTTGAAAGAAGTCTGAGCTCAGATTTTGCGGATTTCGAAGATGCCATTCAATATCATTGTGCCCTCAAATCAAAATGTAGCATTATCCTTAGCAGAAATCAAAAAGATTTTAAACTCTCCCAGATCCCGGTCATGAGTGCTGAAGAATATTTGGTTTCTTTAAAAGACCGATGATAAAATCAACCTACAGAGAGGATATTGGGATAAGTTGTCATTTCTCCAGCAGCATACTGAAATCTGAAATCTGAAATCAGCTGCCAGCATCCAGCAACCAGCATCCAG
>JAGLEK010000167.1 GCA_023145125.1 Bacteroidales bacterium
AATGCGCTTGACTTGACACTAGTGTCCGGGGAAATTTAGATTGAATTGGTAAAAGGCTTGATAATAGCTCTATTTAAGGCAATATTGTTTTAGAGGGCTTACATAAATATACTTACCACCAAGTCTCCAAGGCACTAAGGTTCACCAAGACAATTATTTAATCTTGGTGATTCTTGGTCCCGATATTTATCGGGATAGAGCCTTGGTGGTAAGTAAAATATGAAGTTTTAACCGGACACTAGTCGTTTTGAATTTTAGGTTTTAAATTTGTTGTCCATTTTATTACAGCCTACAGCCTACAGCCTACAGCCTACAGCCTACAGCCTACCGCCTACTGCCTACCGTTAACTGATAATTGTTAATTTTGCATAAATCATCCCCATCTGCACAATAATAAGTGCCGGGATGCATTTTGAATTTATGAAGAAGATATATCTTCTGGTATTAAGGTCTTACCTGGGGCCGCTGATCCTGACATTTTTCGTGGCGGTGTTCATCCTGCTGATGCAGTTCCTGTGGAAGTATATAGATGACCTGGTTGGAAAAGGGCTGGAGTGGTACATTGTACTGGAATTGCTATTCTATGCATCTTCAACATTTGTTCCATTAGCACTGCCATTGGCAATTCTCTTATCATCGATCATGACTTTCGGAAATATGGGTGAGCACTATGAGCTTGTAGCCATGAAATCCGCCGGAATATCCCTTTGGAAGATAATGCGCCCGCTCATCATTCTTTCTATTGCCATCAGTGGTATAGCATTCTATTTTTCCAATAATGTATTGCCCATTGCCAACCTCAAATTCAAATCCCTCCTCTATGATGTGCGCAAGCAAAAGCTGGCATTTGACATTACCGAGGGAATCTTTTATAGTGGTATGGATGGTTTCGTTATGCGTGTCGGCAACAAAGAAAATGACAATCGCACCATCCGTAATGTCATGATATACAACCATATGGAGAAGCATGGCAACACAGATCTGACGGTTGCCGATTCGGGACGTATGGAATCAACACCTGACGGAAGATATCTCATCTTCCACCTTTTCAATGGCTATAATTACCAGGAACAAAATGACCAGCGCAATTACCGGCAAAACCGTCAGTTCCGGAAAACAAAATTTGAGGAAGAATACCGTCGTTTCGACCTTTCAGGATTTAATATGAAACGTACTGATGAGGACCTGTTTAAAAACAACTACTCCATGCTGAACATTGCTCAGCTCAATTATGCCATCGATTCCCTTGGAAAGCTATACGGTGGAAAAAAAGATAATTTCGCGAAAAACTTCAGCAAGCATTACCAACATTATTCTATTCTCGATAGTGCGACATATGTCACTGCAACAGAGGCTGACAGCCTCATATTTCCTCTGGATAGATGGACTAAAGCAGAAAAATCGAGTATCATTCAGCGTGCTATGAACAAAGCACGGGGTGTGAAAAGCAATATTGAGTGGAACGTAAGCGATTATGAAAGCAAGCGGGAATGGCTTGCCAAGCATCAGGTGGCCTGGCACAAGAAGTTCACCCTTTCATTTGCATGCCTTGTATTGTTCTTCATTGGCGCACCCCTGGGGGCCATCATCCGCAAAGGAGGCATCGGCCTGCCTGTTGTTGTTTCTGTCCTTTTCTTTGTACTGTTCCATATCATCACCATTACAGGAGAGAAATCCGCCATTGCCGGTGCCATACAGATTGAATACGGCATGTGGGTCGCCTCCGCTGTACTCATGCCATTAGGAATATTCCTAACCATAAAAGCGACATCCGACAGTCCACTATTTGATTTTGATATCTGGAAAAGGAGGGTGGGGGGTATATTTAAGAGAAGGATTTAGAAGAATAGAGAATA
>JAGLEK010000168.1 GCA_023145125.1 Bacteroidales bacterium
AAACCCGATTTTGTCAATGCTCATTATATTACCAGCCATGGGACTGTGGCAGCTGTTGCCAGGAAATTTTCATCCCATAAATTTCCACTCATATTGTCTGCCTGGGGAACAGACATCCTGGTCACACCAAAACGCAATGCACTTTATAAATGGATCACACGTTTTGCCCTGGGGCAGGCATTTCTGGCAACAACAGATTCTATGCGTGTTGCCACCCTCATCCATGAACTGTCTTCAACTGAAACCATTACTTTCCCATTCGGGCTGGAAGCATTGCCCGAGGCATCTTCAGACAGTAAAGACAAGAATCTGTTCTTCTCCAACAGGACGCTGAATGCAAACTCAAATATTGACCGTGTACTGCATTTTTTCGCACGCGTAGCTGAACAAAACAAAGATGCAAGGCTTGTTGTTGCCAACGAGGGAACGTTAAAAGCAAACCTGATCGAACTCAGCAAAGAACTGGGAATTGAAAATGCTGTAAATTTTGTCGGATTTATCAGCGAAACGGAGCAAAACGAATATTACAGGAAGTCACAGTATTATTTTTCCGTACTCAGCTCCGATGCATTGTCGGTATCTTTACTTGAGGCCATGGCCTACGGATGCATCCCACTGGTATCTGACCTTCCCGATAACAGGGATTGGGTAACAGATAATGAAAATGGCATCATAATGATCGAAGGAATACGTATCGATGTACTACCGGCGATTCAGGAAAAAGCAGCCGCAATATTTCAAAAAAACAGGGAAATGATCACAGAAAAGGCCATCTTCCCGAAGTCAATAAAGGAGTTTATCAGCAAACTGGAAAGCATAGAAACATCTAATAAATAAGAAGACAGGATCATTATCGCATGTTTTTTAACGATTACATAGTTTTCATTTACATCGCGATCTTCGTGATCGTTTATAATCTTCTGAAGTTCTTCATCAGGGCAAGGCCTGTCAAGAACCTGGTAATTATTTTTGCCAGCTTATTGGTATTGCTGACTGTCGTAAACGAACATACGCTGATCGTATTAAGCATTCTCAGCTTGCTTGTATTTCTGAGCGGCAAATTGCTTCAGAGGAAAAAGTCTGTAATGGCCCTGGCAAGCGCCCTTATATTTATCATCGTCCTTTATTGCATCCGGAATTACCCCTTTGTACAGAACATCATCTCAGAAAGCATCTTTTCCTTTATCGATGAACCGATATTGTCGGTGCAGAAGCTCGGGATATCATACATCCTCTTCCGTTATGTTCACTGGCTGGTCGAATCATACAGAAATACCATCCGCCGATCGGATTTTCTCACATTTCTGAGCTATATTTTCTTCTTCCCGAATTTCCTTGCCGGGCCAATCGACACCTATAAGAATTTTCATTATTGGATAGGCAATACACGCTTCCCTTACCTGAGGTCATTGTTTTTTGCGGGAATCAGCAGGATATTCATCGGAGGGGTTAAAACGCTGATCATCGTGCCCCTCGTGATCGACTATGCCCTTGATTACACCATCCTCCTTCCTGAATTCAGTCCCGGGATTGCCTTGTTCCTGAGCCTTCTTGCCTATTCGGCATACATATATTTTGATTTTTCCGGATACTCTGACATTGCCATCGGAACAGCATATCTCATTGGCATCAAGACCCCCGAAAACTTCAATAATCCGTACTTCTCAAGCAATCTTTCGGTATTCTGGAAACGCTGGCACATCACCTTTTCAAATTTCCTCTTTGCCTATGTTTTCAAGCCAAGCCTGGTGATGTATAACCGGCTGTTTCCCCGCTTCCCCAGGATCATTATCACCATAAGCAGTTATATGACCACCTTTTTCATCTGTGGCCTGTGGCATGGTGATACCATTAACTTCGTTTATTGGGGGCTATGGCATGGACTGGGCTTATCCATCGGCAAATTATGGCAACTTTATATCAGGGTACCGGACAACATTAAACAGAATTATATTTACCAATCGCTCAGCATACTCATTACATTTATCTATGTCACCATCGGGTGGGTGTTTTTCCATTACCCCCGGCAGGAATTAGCCCTAATTTTTAACAACATTTTGTTTTGAAGCTTTTAAGACATATTTATAAAACAAAAACACTCAGCGAATATGGG
>JAGLEK010000169.1 GCA_023145125.1 Bacteroidales bacterium
TATTTTTTACCGGCCTTTACAACACTTTTAATTACTGGTCGACACGGCATAAAACCTTCAAACGCAATGCAGCCAGCCGCATCTCCCAGTCCACAGTCATGGTGGGTACCAACCTTGGTATGGGTTTCGCCAGATATGGATCTGCCGGGCTGATTGCCGGTTATATCGCCGGACAGATAGTTGCCACTACAGTCCTCGCATGGAAAACCCTTAAAAACTACTCAGAACTCAGCCGGGACATCTCCAGGCACCTCATCATTGCGAATGCTAAAAAGTACCGGAACTTTCCCCGTATCAACACACCACATGCCTTTATCGGCTCCCTGCAGGACCACGGCATAGTGTATGTGATCATGGCTTTTTTCAATAAGGCGATCCTGGGTTCATACTCCTTTGCTTTCAGGCTGGTAACGGCACCGGCCTCCCTGATCGGATCTTCCATTTACCAGGTTTTCTATCAAAAGGCCACCACCGCCGTGCAGGAGGGACAGGATATACAGGCTATGGTGTTGAGGATATACAGGAACTTATTCGTGATCGGGCTGCCCATTTTTGCCATACTGTTTTTCTTCGGTCCACCTATTTTTGGGTTCGTCTTTGGCGAAAACTGGGTTATGGCTGGTGAAATCGCACAGATCATTGCCCCATGGCTATTCCTGAATTTTATTGCAACGCCTGTATCATGCATTACAGTGATAATGAATAAACAATGGCAGGGCATGATGTTGTCTTTTGCGGATCTATGCCTCAAAATAACCGCTATTGTCATTGGGGGTATTAAAGGGGATGTGTACCTCACATTCATGCTTATGAGTATCTTCTGTGGAAGCTTATTGATCTTTAGCTTATTTTTGTTTTATAAATTTGCCGGTAGCAAGGTAAGATCGGCCTATTAGCACCCAAAGTTATGACAAGAGTTTTTCGTTTTGGCATAAATAAACTTTATACAATATATAATTATCTCCGGGGCGTAAAAACTGCCAACGGCAGTCTCATTCACTATAGATCAGATTTCATATGGCGAAGAAATATTTCTATTGGCAGCAAAACGGTACTGTATAAAAATCTCAGTATCTATATGAGTAAAAAAGGCCGGTTCTCATTAGGGAATAATTCACATATTGCGCCTTATGCGTATTTCTTGATAGAGAATCAAACATTGACAATTGGGAATGATGTTGGCATCGGACTCTTTTGTTCTTTTTACTGCTCATCAGCTATCTTTTCTGCCGATAAGGCACCTTTCTTAAATAACTTAGATCAACGCGACATTAAAATAGGTAATAATGTTGTTATTGGCACACATTCAATTATCCTGCCCGGTACAGAGATCGGGGACAATGTGTTCGTCGCTGCAAATTCTGTTGTGAAAGGCAAACTCGAAGAGGGTAGCCTTTATGGCGGATCTCCATGTAAACTCATTAAAAAACTGGGTGAGGATGATTAAGACAGCTTTCACATGTAATGCGCTCAGGTTAAGGCATTTTTTTCGTTTTCTATGGGTGTGGGTCAACACATGTAAATCCGGAAAACTCACTCAATTATGTAAAGAGGAAACCTCACAGTTCTTCGGGATCAGCCCTGATTCGGTATTTTTATTCGGATCAGCCAGGATGGGGCTTTATTCCCTGCTGATGTCAGAAAAAAAAGAAGGCAGGGACGAAGTGATCGTTGCCGGATACACTTGCGTGGTGGTCACTAATGCCATCAAGTATGCCGATATGAAAGCTGTGTATATCGATGTTGAAGAAGAAAATCTCAACATTGATCCGGCTTTACTCAGGGAAGCAATCAGCGATAAAACCAGTGCCATCATCTTTACTCATAACTATGGTATCACCTGTGAATATATCGTGGATTTTAAAAAAGAATTCCCTGAGATCCTGATCATAGAAGATGCGGCCCATACCTTTGGTTCAGTTACAAAAGATGGCCAATTAGCAGGAACACTGGGCGATGCTTCCTTCTTCAGCATGGAATATTCCAAACCCATTACAAGCGGTATGGGGGGCATCATAATCGTTAATGAAGCCGGACTCCGGGGCCGATTGGAATCCTGTTATGAAGGCCTCCCCTATTACCCGAAAATGACCAGGCTGCGGATCCTTGCATCATTGAAGATACACCTGTTTTCTTCTTCACGATATAATGCATTCCTGAAAAGATGGATGGCCGGATTTCTTTATGTTACAGGCTTGCTCTATAAATCACCGGCAATGGAATTACAGGGTGAGATGCCGGGGCATTACCCGGTAAAACTATCTCCATATTTTGCTTATCTGGCATACCTGCAGATCAGGGAAATCGGTGCTATCAATGAAAAGAAAGACAGATTATGTCAGAGCTATTTCAACACCCTGAAGGATATACCCGGCATCAAACAGTATTATTCAAGCGATTATAATTTTGTTCGTTATCCTGTTTTGTTTGAAAGGAATATCACAGGTGAAAAGATCCTGGCGATAAAGGATGATCTCAAAAGATCAGGCATTGTGCCGGGAGAATGGTTCAATGATGTTGTACATCCGAAAGGAAGTTACAGATATTGTTATATTGACGGCAGTTGTCCGGTTGGAGAGTCTGTAACAGGCAGGATGATCAACTTCCCGGTTACAGTTCACAAACAATTAAATCAACGCGACCTGAACAGGATCAGGCAGATATTCGTTAAGCATCTGGCAGAGTAAA
>JAGLEK010000017.1 GCA_023145125.1 Bacteroidales bacterium
AGTCTCAAAGTCCCATATTCTCACAGTCTAAGCCACAAACGAATCAAGCTGTTTCAACACTTCCAGCCCATCAAAAACCGTATTAACATTTACAAATGTCAGGGTAAGCCTTTCCTTTGCTTCTTTCATGCGGCACCTGTCGGGGTTAGATTGAATAAACTTCAGGATGGAGGTAAACTCCGGCGATTGATAATAGGGTGATTCCTGGTCTTTGATAAAGTAGCCGGTCAGCTTTCGGTTACGCAATACGATCTTTTCGAATCCGGTTTCTTTGGCCAGCCACCTTAAACGGATGGCATTCATCAAACCACCGACTTGCCGGGGAAGCGGCCCGAAACGGTCGATCAGCTTATCCTGGAATCCCAGTAAAAGCTCCTCTGTCTCAATACTATCAAGTTCCTTATACAGCGCCAGCCGTTCTCTGATATTGGTAATATAATCATCAGGGATCAGTAATTCCAGATCGGTTTCTATCTGGCAGTCCTTGACAAATGATATTTCTTCCTGCGCTTCAAAAACACCTTTGAACTCATTTTCCTTCAGCTCCTGTATAGCTTCATCAAGGATCCTGTGGTACATCTCAAAGCCTATCTCTGAAATAAAACCGCTTTGTTCTGCGCCCAGCAGGTTTCCCGCACCCCTGATATCCAGGTCACGCATGGCAATATTGAAACCACTGCCCAAATCCGCAAATTCCTCAATAGCTTTCAGGCGTTGCCGCGCTTCTTTTGTAAGGCCCGAGAGCGGTGGTGTGAGCAAATAGCAAAAAGCCTTTTTATTTGACCGGCCCACCCTGCCCCTCAACTGATGAAGATCGCTCAGGCCAAAGTGGTGTGCATTATTAACAATGATGGTATTTACGTTAGGGATGTCAAGCCCGGATTCGATGATGGTTGTGGCCAACAGGATATCATAATCGCCTTCAATAAAATCAAGCATGCGCCTTTCCAACTCACGTCCGTCCATCTGCCCGTGAGCAACGGCAATTCTCACATCCGGCACAAAACGCTTCAGCATATTCTCTATATCCAGGATATTTTGCACCCTGTTATGCACAAAGAAAACCTGCCCTCCCCGGGAAATTTCATAAAGAATTGCATCTCTTATTATGTCCTCATTGAATGCGCTTAATTCCGTCTGCACCGGATACCTGTTGGCCGGAGGGGTATTGAT
>JAGLEK010000170.1 GCA_023145125.1 Bacteroidales bacterium
AATAAGAATAAGAATAAGAATGAGGCAGTATTTAGACTTATTGGATCACGTGATGACGAATGGTGTAGAGAAAAGTGACCGCACCGGAACCGGAACCATCAGCACCTTCGGTTATCAGATGCGTTTCGATCTGCAGGAAGGCTTTCCGGTCTTAACCACAAAAAAGCTTCATCTGCGCTCTATCATACATGAGTTATTATGGTTCCTGAAAGGAGATACCAATATAAAATACCTGAATGACAATAAAGTACGCATTTGGGATGAGTGGGCCGATGAAAATGGTGAACTGGGGCATATATATGGATACCAGTGGCGTTCATGGCCAACCGCCGACGGCAAACATGTTGACCAGATCACAAACCTTATCAAGAGCATTAAAGAAGACCCTGACTCCAGACGTCATATCCTGAGCGCCTGGAATGTTGGTGATATAGACAAAATGGCCCTCCCCCCCTGCCATATATTGTTCCAGTTTTATGTAAGCGAGGGCAAGCTCTCATGCCAGCTCTACCAGCGAAGCTGCGATATCTTCCTCGGAGTACCTTTTAATATTGCCTCCTATGCCTTGCTCACCATTATGATGGCCCGGGCAACAGGCCTCGAACCGGGTGAATTCATCCATACGCTGGGCGATGCACATATATACCTCAACCACATCGACCAGGTGAAGCTCCAGCTCACGCGTGAGCCCTTTCCACTGCCGGAAATGAAACTAAACCCTTATAAAACGAACATCTTTGACTTCACCTATGAAGATATCAAGCTGATGGGTTATGAGTCACATCCTCATATAAAAGGTGAAATTTCAGTATAATTTGGTTGAACTGGTTGAATTGGGTGAATTGGTAGGATGAGTTCAAATAGAAATGCCCCAATAGAACTTTACGACATAATGATCTCAAGGATGCATTAAGCCTCTCTATTGGGGCAAATATTAGACACACAAAGTGTATCTACAAAATGATTGACTTAGAAAATCTTACAGTCCTAAGCTTTTCCAAGAATCCTGAACATGCCAGTTCCGCATGTCGGGCATACTCCCTTCATTGCTTTTCTGCCATTTTTCATGGTTACTTCAGCACCATTTTTGATCTCTTTTTTCGCTTTGCACTTTACACAATAACCTTCCATAATGGTATAAATTTAAGTGTGGTTAATAATATTTCCTCACGAATATAGTATTTCTTCCAATGATGCAACAAATAATATTTAACAATTTGTGAACAAAATCAATCTTTTTCTTCCCAATACATATTATCATGCCCTAATAATTACATCTAATGCAACCTTATGTGTGTGAAATTGGTCTTAGTAATATCAGAGATAATTCCTTATTTATTATGTTGTTCTAACCTACAGGCCGTATGAAAACCAGAAACTTACATTTTCTTATTGTTTTCTTTCTTACAACATCTGTTTTTAGTCAGGAATCAAACCTTGAGTTTACTTTCACTGCTGTCGACAGTACCTCTTATGTTCAATTGGATAGTTTTATGGTCATGAACCGTACACAGGGCGATGAAAACATGGTTTACTGGCCGGATACAGCTATTTCCCTCGAAATTGCAGCGGGCGATACCCTTCTTTACGTTGGATATGCTACATTTTATCCTGTGGGCATCAATGATATCAAGCCGGAGGCGGAACAATTCCGGGTCTATCAAAACTACCCTAACCCGGTAACAGGGCAAAGTATGGTTTCCATGTTTATTCCGAATAATGGAAAGGTCCGGATTTCGGTTTCGGATGTGCAGGGCAGGATCATCTTACTCAAGGAGTATCAGCTGGAGCGCGGCAGGCAGGATTTCCGCTTTGTTCCCGGCTCCGGCAAGCTGTTCTTTCTCACAGCAAGCTGGAATGGCAGGTCAGAAAGCATTAAGATCCTGTCGACGAAACAGCAGGCAGCTCAAAAATGTGTTCTCGATCACATAGGAAGCAGTAACGAAACAATCTCACTAAAGGCCTCCCCATGGCCTGCTAATGGATCCGTAAAAGAATCGGGGATCATAGATATGCCGGTTAGCAACAATGATTACACCTTTCAGTTCATGGACAATGGCCCCTGCCCGGGAACACCAACTGTGACTTACGGAGGGCAGGTCTACAACACGGTTCAAATCCTCAGCCAGTGCTGGCTGAAGGAAAACCTGAACATTGGAACAATGATAGATGTGAGTGAGGAAATGACCGATAACGGTACCATAGAGAAATATTGCTATGACAACCATCTCGATAGTTGTGCAAAGTACGGAGGCCTCTACCAGTGGCCGGAAATGATGCAATACAGCACATTGCAGGGCACCCAGGGCATCTGCCCGGTGGGCTGGCATATCCCTACCGACGATGAGTGGAAAATCCTTGAAGGGGGAGTCGACAGCCAATACGGCATTGGTGACCCTGAATGGGATATTTCCTATTATTTTCGTGGTTTTGATGCCGGGTATAACTTGAAAACAACCCAGGGATGGAATGAAGGCGGCAACGGAAGTGACCTCTATGGCTTTTCCGGCCTGCCGGCTGGTGCACGTGGATATGACGGTGGTGTCTATCTTTTCGTTGCCATTGGAGCATACTGCAACCTGTGGTCATCTACCAGGCATACTGATTACGCAGACTGGGCCCACATGTTAGGATTTCCCTCATCCGGCGTAATCAGTTTTCCAAGCAGCACAGAATACGGCTACAGCCTCCGCTGCCTCAAGGATGATTAACAGCCTCGTCCCTCGTCCCCCGTCCCCTGAACCTATCAATGTTTAATGAACTTATCGTAGAATTAGAATTGTATCTTTGAAATATTGAACACATCATGGGTTCAGGAAATCAGTTAAGCATTGAATATCCTTTGAAAATTACATCAAACCACAACTGCATTCCATTGCCATTTTTTTCCTAATTTTGCGAAATACTAATTTACAAATAACCAATTCAACCAGCTGTCATGCTGAGCACTTCACTTTGTTCAGTATAAACTCCGTCGAAGCACAACCAATTCAACCAAATGCCAATCTCAATCATAGTCGCCGTAGCCGAAAATAATGCCATTGGCAAGGACAACGACCTCCTCTGGCACATTTCCGATGACCTGAAGCGCTTTAAGAAGATCACCACCGGCCATAAGATAATCATGGGAAAAAATACATTTTTATCATTGCCCATCAGGCCATTGCCAAACAGGACAAGCGTTGTGATAACCGATGACCCGGAGGATAATTACGAAGGCTGTATCATGGCATTCTCCATTGAAGATGCCATGTCGAAATGCGGAGACGATGAAGAATGCTTTATCATCGGCGGTGGATCCATCTACCGGCAGTTCCTCCCGCTCGCCGACAAGCTGTACCTGACAAAGGTTCGTCGCAGCTACGATGCCGACACTTTTTTTCCTGAAATAAAAGAAGATGAATGGGAGTTGATCGAGGAGGAAGACCATGTCGATGAGGAAAATAATTCACTCTCTTTCTCGTTTCAGATATATACACGAAAGCAGCCCTCATGAAGCAGTTTATCCGGAATATCTTTTTAATCATGACCCTTGCAGTCATTGCCGGAATATCGTGCAAGAAAAGCAGTATAGAAACCAATTATAATCCCAATCTGCAGGTTGCCAACAACCAGGTGATCGCTGAAAGGGCTTATTCAGAGGTATTCAATCTCTTCATCATGGTGATGAGCGATTCTGTCCTGAAGGCAGAAGGCAGCAAGACCATTTACAATGCACAATGCAGCTATCAGGATACCAACGGGATAGAATACATTATCGACTATGGGACATATAATACCGATTGCCCGGATGGCAAGGGCAGAAGGGGAAAGATCACTGTCGGTATGAACATGGACTTCTCAGAAACAGGCGCAATAGCAAACCTTGCTTTCGATGGCTACATCGTAAATGACCTTCACCTGGATGGAGATAATACTATCAGCAACACCGGCCTTTCGATGAGCATGCTGCAAATGTATGAACATGAGGTACCCTCCGCAACCCTCACATTATTTGATACAGTCTCTCACGGAAGCTTTCACTGGCAATCACTGAAAACCTTTACATATATTGAAGGTATGGGGACAGTTGGTGATTTTGAAGATGACGTTTTTGAGATCACCGGGCAGGCTTCCGGCTCCGACCTTAATAACGTAATTTTCTCAGCCGTTATCGGTGACCCACTCGGAAATTATTTCAATTGCCGCTGGATCCGCACCGGAATAACCTACCTGAGCACGCCGGGCCTGGATATTACAAACGGCTACATCGATTATATCGGGGAAGACAGCTGCACGAACCAGGTGATGTACTTCTTTAACGGCAACCCCTTTTACGACAAATTTATCAAACATTAACAGATTTCGAAAATCGAAAATCGACAATCGACAATCGACAATCGACAATCCTTACGTTTTCTGTTTTTTCTTCTTCGCAGCCGGAAACAGCACATTATTCAGGATCAACCTGTAACCTGTTGAATTCGGGTGCAGGATAAGTTCTGTTGGCGGGTCGCCCACGAGATGGCGATAGTCTTCAGGATCATGTCCACTGTAGAAGGTCCATGTGCCATTGCCAAACTCCCCATGAATATAGCGGGCTTCATTAAGGGCCTTGTTTTCTCCAAGGATAAGAACTTCAGGCTTGATATAATCTTTGATATATCCGGTTGTCTGCCCCATAAAAGCCCTGATAACGGGTTCATGGCTCTGGCAAAGCATGGTGGGTACAGGATCCCACTTAGCTGAAAAATCAAAAAGTGTAAAGAAATCGTTTTGTTCCCTGATCGAGCGCACATGCATCTGGGTAGCATCGATGCTGGAGATCTCATATTCCTGAGGGCTGGTCTTTAATGTAAAACCGGTAAATGCAAAACACTGAGAATAGTCCAGTCTTTCCTGGGCATCGGCATCCATAGGGTCCCCATCGTACATCACGTCACAAATATCTATCCCATCCGCCGCCAGGGCAACATCATAGCTGTCGGTGGCCGAGCACATGGCAAAGAGGTAACCACCTCCTGCGACATATTCGCGTATCCTTTTGGCAACAGCCAGCTTGCATTGCGAAACCTTTTCAAAACCCAGCTCCCGTGCTGTAGCCTCTGCTGCACGCTGGTTTTCACGATACCATTGAAAATCCTTGTATCGTGCCCAGAACTTACCGTATTGGCCGGTAAAATCCTCATGGTGCAGGTGCAGCCAGTCGTACATTGGCAACATGCCATCCAGCACCTCGTGGTCATAAATCACGTCGTAAGGAATCTCAGCATAGGTCAGCACAAGGGTTACAGCATCATCCCAGGGCTGTTTGTTTTTAGGGCTGTAAACTGCTATTTTGGGTGGGATATGCAGCTTGACCTCATCCATATTGATCTCAGGCTGCGATATTTCCTGTAAAATGGCCGATGCCTGCACATCTGCGATCACCTGGTAGGTAACCCCCCTGATCACACATTCATTTTCGATCAGTTCATGATGAACACACATGAAGCTGCCACCTTTATAATTCAGCAGCCAGCTCATCTCCACATCCTGTTCCAGAACCCAGTAGGCCACACCATATGCCTTCAGGTGGTCACGCTGGGTATCATCCATCGGAATGAATATATACGCTGCGTAAGCCGATTGAGTGCATGCAACCAGCATAAGCAGAAACAGATATCTTCGTAGCAATCTAATATTCATAAATTCCAAAATCCAAATTCCAAAATTCAAAATAAATTTCAAACTCCAAATCCCAAACAATTCAAAATTCAAAATTTAAAATTTAAAACTAACTCAACACTCAAAACTCAAAACTCAAAACTTATTCCCCCGTGTCCAGTTGTTCATAAACCGAGTTGCGGCTTTTAAATTCCGGGGCAATTTCCTTCATCTTCTTTACAATAGAGAGGCCATCCATGCTATCGCTGAAAGCAATCAACTCTTTCACCTTGGCCGATAATGTTTCCAGATCGAATCCTCTCTCCCTGGCGATCATGATCTGCGGGTGGTGGGTCGGTAGCGTATTCTCTTCATCGTTCAGCAGTTCTTCGTATAATTTTTCGCCCGGCCGGAGGCCTGTGTACCTAATTTGTATATCGCTGCCCAGTGTCAGCCCGGATAGCATGATCATCTTTTTTGCCAGGTCGACGATCTTTATCGACTGCCCCATATCGAAGATAAATATCTCACCACCCTTGCCCATGGCGCCGGCCTCCAACACAAGCTGGCATGCTTCAGGAATGGTCATAAAATATCTTGTGATCTCGGGATGGGTAACGGTAACGGGGCCACCCTTGCTGATCTGGTCCCTGAATAACGGGATTACAGAACCATTCGATCCCAGGACATTGCCAAAGCGGGTGGTGATGAAGCGGGTGCCATTCTTGCTGTTCATCGCCTGAGTATACATCTCGGCAATGCGTTTTGATGCGCCCATCACACTGGTTGGCTTGACTGCCTTGTCGGTAGAGATCATGATGAACTTTTCCACCTTAAATCTTACAGCAAGGTTGGCAAGGAGCCTTGTCCCAAACACGTTGGTGCGTACAGCCTCTGAAGGATTGGCTTCCATCATCGGAACGTGTTTATATGCAGCAGCATGATAGATCAGCTGAGGTTTAAATGTCTGAAAGATCTGTTCCATTCGTTCCTCGTCGCAAATATCGGCCACGATGATCTCAATGTCTTTGGTGCCGAATTTTTCAGCACATTCCAGCTCAAGGAGGAATAGCGGGCTTTCAGCCTGGTCGAGCAAGATCAGCTTGTTGATAGCATATCCGGCCACCTGCCGTACGATCTCGCTGCCAATAGAACCACTTGCCCCTGTAATAAGCACATTTCTGCCTGCCAGGTCTTTGCTGACCGGCTCCTTGTCGAGCTGGATCACATCCCTTCCAAGAAGGTCTTCTATCTTAACCTGCCGGATCTGCTTGAAGCTCAATTCGCCATTGATCCACTGCGATACCGGAGGTACGTTGAGCACCTTGATATTATGTTCAAGGCAGGTTTCAATGATCTCCTGCCTCCTCGACTGAGGAAGGTTTTGGGGAGAAATAATAAATTGGGCCCCAGGCCAGCGGCCCAGTAGTTCAGCCAGCCTTTTGCTGGCATAAATGCTGACCCCTTCCATCTTTTTACCCACCTTGCCCGGTTTATCATCGACAAAAGCCACCACCCTGTAGTTGA
>JAGLEK010000171.1 GCA_023145125.1 Bacteroidales bacterium
ATGTCCTCTCCATTGGAGATGCCTGCCTGTATGCCGCCACTGTTGTTGGTTGCAGTACGGATGTGGCCGTTATGGACGGTGAAGAGGTCGTTGTATTCAGAGCCTTTCATTCCTGCGGCATGGCGTCCGCTGCCAAAATCGAATGCCACCGCTGCGTTGATGCTTAGCATGGCCGAGGCAAGGGATGCCTGGAGTTTGTTGAAGATGGGGTCGCCGATGCCGGCAGGTACACCTGTGATAACCGCCTGCACCTCGCAGCCTATGCTGTCTCCTTCCTTGCGAAGGGCGGTAAGGTAGCTTCTCATCTTTCGCGACAGGGTTTTGTCCGGACATTGCATCGAGGTGGTGCCCGCCATCTCCATTTCCTCAAAAGAATAATCGCGGTCGATACAATGTGGGCCGATGCAGCTGGTGATGCCTGCAATGAATATGCCTGACCTCGCCAATACCTGCTTTGCAATTGCCCCGGCCACCACCCTGACAGCAGTTTCGCGTGCGGAGGCACGATGGACCAGGCGATGATCGTCGAGTCCATATTTCTTGTGATATGTATAATCAGCATGGGATGGCCGGTAGAGTTCCTTCAGGTATTCATAATCATCCGGCTTTGCATCTTCATTAGGAATGACAAAGGCAACAGGAGCCCCGGTAGTAGTATCATCCAGCAGCCCTGAGAGGAAACGTGGAATATCGGACTCTTTTCTTTTGGCGGCCGTCCTGCTTCCCGGACGCCTTCGCTCCATATCATTCAGGATCAAATTAATATCCAGGTGGATGCCGGCAGGGCAGCCATCTATCACACCGCCAATAACAGGGCCATGAGACTCGCCAAAGGAAGTAAAACGAAATAATTGTCCGAAGGTATTTCCAGCCATTACTCAAAGGTAGTAATAATATGATACTGGATGCTGGATGCTGGATGCTGGATGCTGGATGCTGGATGCTGGATACTGGATGCTGGATGCTGGATGCTGGATGCTGGATACTGGATGCGTACTGCATACGGCGTACTTACTGTCAACCGTCAACCGTCAACCGTCAACCGTCAACTGTCAACTGTTAACTGCATACTTCCGAAAAAATATTTCACTACACGTAAAAAACTTATTTTTTTATTATATTTGGGGAAACCAACTAACCTTATTTCTTATGAAAAAGCGACCTCTACTTATTTATTTAAGCCTTGTACTCTTGTGCACGGTAGTCGGTGCCCAAGAAATCCCTTCCTATCAGATCAAGAATTCAGATAATGCAGAAGGCTGGAGAATAGACTCCATCCACTATTATGATTTTGACGGGCTAATTAACGATTCTATATTGTTCTGGAGAGATATATACTCCATCAACGAATACGGACAAAAAAGCAGCATCATCACTTACCTGGCTGATGTTGGTTTCACATTTAGTCCTTATACAAAACAAGAATTCATTTATGATGAATGGCAGAATGAAATTATTCATAATACTTATGGCTGGAATTCCGTATCATCTACATGGGAGCACATGGATCGAATTCATAAGCATTATCATCCGGGCGATACTTTGATCGAGAGTTCAGCCTCTGCTGTACCCGATGGATCGGCATGGAAAAAACAGGATAGCGCCTATTACACTAGAGATGAATTGAACAGAATCGATTCTGTAATCGAATTCTTCTGGTCCAGTGGCAGCAGTGTTTATGAGCCGACAAAGATTTTACGCAAAGTCTATAATGCGAACAACCTCGTAGAGTCCGACACCAGCTATATTTATGATAATAATAACTGGCTGCTATATAGAACAAGGAATCTGTATTATAATGGTGCCGGCAACATTATTGAAGGGATTAGACTAAAATGGAATGAAAGTTCACAGGAATGGAAAAATGGAGATAGTCTCGTTTGGAGCTATGATGCCAATCAAAACCCGACCTTCATCGAGAGCTTTGATTGGGATGAAACATCGTTAGAATGGGTATATGAAATGTATTTTATACAGACATTCGACAATAACGGCAACCTCGACCTAATGAGGCAGTTCACGTGGAATGAAGATCTGCAGGAAATTGAAAAAGGCGTGACCGGAGATCACTTCTGGGGTCTTCATATTTTCATAGGGATGGAAGAACTCAGTACTAGCCAGGCATTAAAAGTTTTCCCAAACCCGGCAAGAGAGCAAGTGAATGTTCATGTTGATGAGGACTGTGAACTTGTGATGCTCAACATGTCCGGACAGCAGGTTTTATCAGCAACTCTGACCAAAGGCAATAATAATATTAAGCTTTCAGATTATCCCAACGGAACATTTCTTTTGCGCACCAGTGGAACGAAGGAAAGGGCATCGTTTAAGCTGATGATCAGTCGGTAGACGGATACTGGCTACTGGCTACTCACTGGCCATCTTACGCAGGTACTTCACCTTTGCTTCCATGGCTGCAACATCCTGTTTTGCCAAATCGAGCTTTTGTTCAAACTCCTGCTTCAGGATATCAGCTTTTTTTGAATTCGCAAAAAAGCCAAGGTTATTTTCCCACAGAATGATATCATCCTTGAGCTTGCTTATCTTGTTCATCAGGAAGCCAACCTCCTTGCGGTATACCCTGTCGGCATCGGGTGAACCCTTAACAGCTTCCATCCTGGTAGCATAACTGGCATTACTCAGCTCAGTGGTACTGATCTTCAAATCATCCAGCCTTGCATCAATAGTCACACGGAATTGTTTCTGAACATTTTCTTTCTCTTTCATCGGAACATAGCCGATCTCCATCCATTCGCGTTGAAAATCTTTCAGTATGTCAAGGTTTTTGCTTTTATCTTCACCAAATTCAAATGCTTTTATCTTCTCGATAAGTTCTTTTTTCTTATCCAGGTTTTCCTGCTCATTTTCATGGATACTTGAAAAATGGGATGATTTGTTATTAAAGAACTCATCGCAGGCAGAACGAAAGCGTTTCCATATCTTATCAGAGTATTTCCTGGGAATCGGGCCTATCTTTTTCCAGTCCTGTTGCAAGCGGATCAACTGCTGAGTAGTTGTTCTCCAATCAGTGCTGTCTTTCAGGTTTTCAGCCTCCACGCAAAGATCCACCTTCAGGTTATAATTGTTCATCTGTTCCTGTTTGATACTGTTCAGGAACTCTTTCCTGTTTGCAAAGAAGGTGTTCATGCTTCCTTTGAAACGGGTCCATACCTCCGCATTCTCTTTCCTGGGCGCACGGCCAATACTCCGCCACACATTGAATAATTCATTCATGGCATTGGTTTGCTCCTGCCAGTCTTTCAGATTATCAGGTGAAGTGGTGATCAATGCTTCAGCCTGTTCACAGAGGCCGCTCTTGGCAAGGAGGTTTTTCTCCTGATCTTCTTGCTGCTGGCCATAATGTTCGCGCCGGCGCTCATTGATCTTGTCAGTGGCAGCCTTGAAGCGTTCCCATATTTCATCGCTTTGCTCCTGTGGAACAGGTCCTGTCTCCTTCCACTCCTCATGGTACTTCTGAAGCTGTTTAAATGACCTTATTATGGAAGTTTCCAGAAGTAACTCCTCGGTCTTTTCGCAAAGTTCGATTTTCAGCTCCAGGTTTTTCTTCATATCCAGGTTACGGAGCTCCTTGTTGATCTTGACCTTATCGAAGAATTTCTCTACCAGGAAATGATAACTTTGCCAGAGATTCGACACCTCTCCTGATGGGACCATGCCGATCTCTTTCCATTCAGTTTGCAGGATCTTGAACTCATCATAAGTTTTTTTGAGTGACTCCTCAGACCCGATCAAGACTTTGAGCTTCTCCAGTATCTCTTTCTTTTTATCAAGGTTTTCGAGTTTTACCTTTTCCTGACGTTCGTTGTACTTTATTTTGTTTCTACGGTATCCTTCAAATGCTTTGCTGAACCTTTTCTCAAGCTTATTCTCCTCCGGCTTATAATCATCCTTGTTTCCACCTTCCTCAAGGAACTTATCAAGGACGGCTTGCTTTTCCTCCTTCATGAGCTTGATAAAGGATACTTTGATAAGTGCAACCTTGATTTTTATGGCGGTAATATCTTCAATCTGCACAAGCTCCTCAAGCCTGCTTATAAGTTCATCTGCAGTGAACTCTTCAAAAGCTTCCTGCACTTCTGCCTCCTCGTCCGCATCTGCTTTCTCAGCCACAACTTCAGTCGAAGCCTCCACTTTCTCATCAACAGCTTCGGTCTTCGGTTCTTCGACCTTCAGTTCCTTTTTCTCAGCCTTAGGCGCTTTTTCTTCGGCTTTTGGCGTTTCTTCTTCGGCCTTTGGTGTTTCTTTTACAATCTCAGGCGTTTCCTCTTCAGCCTTTGGTGCTTCTTTTTCAGCCTTAGGGGCCTTTTTTTTAGCCTTTGGTGTTTCTTTTACAACCTCAGGCGTTTCTTCTTCAGCCTTCGGTGCTAGTTCCCCGGTCTTCTGCTCTTCGGCCTTCGGTTC
>JAGLEK010000172.1 GCA_023145125.1 Bacteroidales bacterium
GGCTCACATTCGCCAAAAAGCCAGCAGAGTTTTTCTTTGTCTTCTCCTGAAAGGGTCTCTTTAACTTTAAGTGCGTAAAACAATTTGGGTGAAATCTGGTAAAAAAGGATCATGGCCGATCTGGTTTTTTAGTGTTTTACACAAAAGAAATCAGTTGCAAAATTATATATAATTATTGTTTGAAAAAACTGCTTGAGCTTAGTTTTTCATTGTTTTATTAACATCATACGGGGGGCGAGGGACGGGGGACGGGAAGCAGATGGCAGATTTCCGATATCTGCTTTCCAATTAGTTTGTAACGATCACTTTTCCGGTGGATCTTACATTGCCCGAAGTGATTTCAAGCAGATAAATTCCCGGTGGAACAGGATTGCCTTTATCATCGTTGCGGTCCCAGGCAAGGTGTTTATTGTTCCCGGCATTAAATGAACGGACCATTATACCTGATGAGTTATAAATTGTCACCCTGGCATCGCTATCCAGCAAAGTGGAAAACTGAATATTCAGTTGTTCAGAAAAAGGGTTGGGATATAAGCCTAAATTATTTGCATTATTGAGGGGGGCATTTTCATCAACACTTACCGGCAAATCCAGCCTTGAGGCCATCAATTGCCAGTGCCCGTTGATATATCTTTCCCAGATATCATAAATGTAAATTTTATAATGAGAACCACCGACTTCAATATATGGCCTGGTATCAATGGCATCGTGGTTTGAAATATTATGGTAATCCAGGAGGTTCCCTCCCCAGCCATTATTAGCAAATATCTCGCGAGCACCATTCTCCTCTTTACTGAATGTTAAGTAGGAAATAAGTACGTACTGTGGTTCCGTAACAGGAAGATCAATGAATATGGGATCAGGAAATAACGGCTCATCACTGACAATTTCCGTATCCATGATTTCAAGATCATTAAGATCCGCACCGTAAATCCTCCACTCAGTACCATTATAGTTTTCCCAGAAGAATGTATTATATGAAAATGGAGGATCATTCGCTCCCACGAATTCAAGAGACGTATTGTGCCCTGTGCTGAAAAATTCAATGGCTTCACTCCATCCCAGGGAATAATCATACATTGCGTAGTAAATCCGGGAGCTGTCGTTTATTGTTTTCTCATATACAATAGTATTAGCCCCAAAAGAAGGATTCAAGCAGCCCAGCGAGTCAATTGTAACAGCTTCCGTAAAGCTGTTTGGCCATACAAACCCGGCAACTTTAATCGCTCCATCAACCTGCCAGCCAACAAATTCATATTGCAAAACATTCATATCGACATCATCCCCCTCACCTCCAAGAACATATTGAGGATCAGTTATATTCCCATCTTCGGAATACTTACTCATATAGATATCAAAATTCCCATTGATGTTGGCTTCATAAAATATAGCAAATAAAGTATCGTAATCGTAATACTGAAAGAAATGCAGATTACGGAAATGAATTCCTTCCTGATAAAATACTTCCTCTTCCGGGCTCATGTATGATAAATTGCGCATCCATACCGCTGTTGTAGAATCATTGAATTCTCTTTCCCAGAAAACAATTCCACCCGTGCTATAATTTCCCTGCTCATATACTGCTATGTGTGGGTTATGATTATCCGTCAGGGAATCGGTTATTGAAAACGGCAATGACCATTCCGGAGTCTGGCTATGAATGTTTGACGTTCCAAGAAAGAGAAAGCATGAAATAATAATTATTATTGGTCTTAGGGGATTAACATACATATTACGGAATATTAAGAGGTTCAAATATTTTTATCTTAAACTTAAACATCTAAATATACGAAATCCTAACCAACAAACTACGCCCCCA
>JAGLEK010000173.1 GCA_023145125.1 Bacteroidales bacterium
AATCGACCATCGACAATCGACAATCGTCCAATCTTAAAGCTGCCCGGCTTCGATCATCTGTACAATAAATTCTATATCTGCATCTTCACCTTTAGGATCGTATCCGTTTTTCAGGTTAAAGCCGAATATCCGGGCAAAAGCCTGCCAGAAGAAAGCCCTGAATTTTCCACGCAGCTCAGCCACCAGTTCATAGGAAGATGCTCCTGTTTCGCGGTAAACGAGTTTGATAAGTATTTTTCCCTGTGAAAAGGTGAAGTCACGAAGGTCATCCCCGAATTCTTCCTCAATTTCTTTTTCAGCCTGTTTCATGATCTTCTTGCGGGTTTTTTTATCTTCTACACCGGCCAGGATTTCCTCGTACTCCCTGAGCTTGATCCCTGCAATTTTAGCGTAAGGGTAAACAATTTTGACATTCCTGATCAACTTAGTCATCCTGCGGGCTTCTTTCTTACTTTTATATGGCCTAAAAGCATAAACCCTGAGCTCTTGCAGTGCGATCACCGGAATTGTGTCCCCGTCAAGTATACGCGCATTAACCACAATTCGTTCTTTCTTTTCTTCCTGGGCACCGAGAGGAAGAAGAATTGCAATGAATAGGGTTATGAGCAGCAAACGTATCATATAAGCAGCATTCGGGCAATTATCATGCCGAAGGCCAGTGTAAAGATAAGAAGATGATTGGAATGTATTCAGATGCTTCAGGCTACTTTAAGCCTTGCGACATTCGATTTCTTAAACTTGCTTTGCGCATATTCAAGGGTAACACGAAGATCGGAGGTGTCGCCATTGGATGGCAGATCGAACATGGCATCCGTCAGGATGGCTTCAAGGATGGAGCGTAACCCACGTGCCCCCAACTTGTATTCAATTGACTTTTCAACCATGTAATTGAGTGCTTCTTCATCAAAAGACAGGTTGATCTTGTCCATGGCAAACAATTTGGTAAACTGCTTTATCAGTGAGTTTTTAGGCTCGGTCAGGATGCGTCTGAGCGCTTCTTCGTCCAGCGGGTTCAGGTATGAAAGCACCGGCAAGCGACCGACGATCTCAGGGATGAGTCCGAAGTCTTTCATGTCACCCGGTGCAATGTACTGAAGTATATTTTCCTTGTCGATCTGCTCTTTTTCTTTATCGAAGTTGTATCCGATCATATTGGTCTGAAGCCTCGAACCAATGATCTTGTCAATAGCGTTAAAAGCTCCTCCTGCAATGAACAGTATATCATGGGTATTCACCTGTATCATCTTTTGCTCCGGGTGCTTTCTGCCACCCTGGGGAGGGACATTCACATCGGCACCTTCGAGGAGCTTCAGCAAGGCTTGCTGGACACCTTCCCCGGAAACATCGCGGGTGATGCTGGGGTTATCACTCTTACGTGCGATCTTATCGATCTCGTCAATGAAGATGATCCCCTTTTCAGCTGCAGCAACATTATAATCAGCAGCCTGCAGAAGCCTTGAAAGGATGCTCTCAACATCTTCACCAACATAACCTGCCTCAGTCAGGACCGTGGCATCTGCAATACAGAAAGGAACATGCAGCATACGTGCTATCGTCCGCGCCAACAGCGTTTTTCCTGTACCTGTTTCTCCCACAATGACAATGTTGGATTTTTCTATTTCTATCTCCTCTTCACCTTCTTTTGACGGCGGTTGGGTGATCCTTTTGTAATGATTATAAACCGCTACAGATAAGACTCTTTTTGCTTCTTCCTGCCCAATCACGTATTGGTCGAGATATTTTTTGATCTCTGCCGGTTTCAGGAGTTTAATGTCACCAAGGCGGACCTCATGCGACGACGACATTTCCTCCCTGATAATGGCCTGTGCCTGCTCAACACAGAGATCACAGATATGGCCTTCCAAACCAGCTATCAATACATTGGTTTCAGCTTTGATCCTTCCACAAAATGAACATCTGTCTGTTTCCTTGGCCATAACTAATTAGGATGTAATTGATTTATACGGAGATAATCACTTTTTGTTCTTTACAAGAATCTCATCTATCATGCCATAATCTTTTGCTTCCTCGGATGTCATCCAGTAATCGCGGTCACCATCGTCCCACACCTTCTTGTATTTTTGTCCGGAATGTTTGGAAATGATCTCGTAGAGTTCTTTCTTGAGCTTCTGTATCTCCCTTGCGGTGATTTCAATGTCGGACGCCTGGCCGGTAGCACCACCCATCGGTTGGTGGATAAGTATCCTGGAATGAGTGAGTGCAGTACGTTTGCCCTTGGTTCCGGCACAGAGTAAAACAGCACCCATGGATGCGGCCATACCGGTACAGATGGTTGCCACATCCGGTGCGATGTATTGCATGGTGTCGTAAATGCCTAAACCGGCATAAACAGAACCGCCCGGAGTATTCAGATAGATCTGTATGTCTTTGCCTGAATCTGAGGATTCGAGAAATAATAACTGTGCCTGGATGATATTGGCAACATAGTCGTTAATGGGTACGCCCAGGAAAATGATCCTATCCATCATAAGCCTGGAAAATACATCCATAGTGACAATGTTCATCTGCCTTTCTTCAATGATGGTAGGGGAGATGTAGTTTCCGGTAACGGACATGTAGTTTTCCAGGGTGATGCTGCTGATCCCCCGGTGCATGGTTGCATATTTTTTAAATTCTTCAGGATTCATTTGATAATTTTTATTTGGTTTCAGTGGCTAATTTAATAAAATCATCATAACTGATCTCTTTGTTCTGCAATTTTACTGTTGATTTCAGAAGATCCCGCATACGTGTATCCAGTAATTGATCGTAGATGCGCTTCACTTCTTCCTCATTTTGCATGATATTGTCAGCGATTTCATTCAAACGCTTCTGTGTTTCCTCATCCACTTCTCCCGGTGATTGAAAATAACTCATTACTTGCTCCCTCACATCATCCGGGCTTACCTGGATATTGTGGTCTGCTACGATCTTACTTTCGATAAGTTGCCATTTCAGGGCACGTGCATATTCATCGTAATGCGGGTCAATATCCTCCGGCTTGATCTGTGCTTCACCACTTTCCGTGAGCCAGCGCTTCATAAATTCGTCGGGAAGTTGTATTCCGGAGCTGTCAATAAGATTATCAGCGGTTTGCCGCATGAACAGGCGGTCACTTTCGCTGCCGAATGTTACTTCCAGCTGCTCGGCCAGCTTTTCCCTGAAGTCATTCTCATCTTTGATCTGAAGGCCGGGAAAAACACTGGCAAAGAAATCTTCATTTATATCAGCCGGTTCAAACCTGCTGATGCTTTCAATGGTATATTCGAAATCTCCCGCATGCTCTTCAATATTTTTAGCATCGATACCAAGCATGGATGCTGCTTCAGCAGGGCTGCCGGATGCTTTAAGTGGGTTGAACACGATCTTGTCACCTGGGATTTTACCAATAAACTTCTTTTTGATGGTCTTCATCTTGATGAAGTCAACCCCGATGCTGGTCTCATTCTCGATACCACCATCTTTTGCTTTACCATCAGCATCCAGTTCAACGATCTTTCCCCGTAGTATATCCCCATCTTCACTCTTTTCAGGGTTGATGGGTGTGCCGTTTTTCTTACGGAGGTCGTCCATGTATTTCTCGATACTTTCATCATCCACCCTTATCTTATAATAATTAATTTTGATCTTGTCGGAGATCTCGGTAGTCACCTCCGGCTGTAATCCGATGTCGAAGAAAAAATCATAAGTTTCCTGGGTGTCGAAGTCGATCATTTTCTGTTTATCCTCGTTGGGAAGCGGGTGCCCCAGAGTTTTAACCTTGTTCTCAGTCAGGTAGTTGTTGAGATTCTCGGAGATGATCTTATTGATTTCATCAGCCAGTACGGCTTTTCCATACATTTTCTTTATCATGCCCATAGGGACCTTTCCAGGCCTGAATCCCGGCATGCTGGCATTGCGCTGATAATCTTTAAGCACGGTAGTAACCTGATCGTCGTAATCTTGCTTTACAAGCTCAATCTTCACTGTTGCCGTCAGATCGCCTGTAGACTCCTGTGTTATATTCATTCCCTTTATCTATTAAAAATTAAGTCTGCAAAGATACATATTTCTTTGATTAAGAGAGGCTGTGAGGGTTAATAAATTTGGAGTTTGAAGTTTGGAGTTT
>JAGLEK010000174.1 GCA_023145125.1 Bacteroidales bacterium
GGGCCTTTTATGAAAGAAGAGCGGCACCTTATCAATAACATTGCCGGTCAGATCACAGGCTACCTGAACAGTGTAAAAGGAAAAACCCTGCTGAAAAAGGAACGCTTCCGCATTGTCGATGGTGCAAAGAATGAATCAGAGTTACCGGAACAGGCACACAGCAGGCAGTTGCTGCAGATATTTTTAAATAAAAGCAACTACGACCGTGATATCTATCACGACCTGATGCCTTTCAAAGTAAAGGAGATACTTCTGGTCGCAACACTCTATGACGCATACAGCATTGAAAAAGAAGGGCGTTTCTCGGAACATGTTTTAGGCGAATATTACCAGCTAAACCTGACTTCCATGCCCAGGATCACCGGGGTTTCAAACGAACAGGAGGCGATGGAGCAGCTGCGCGCAAAACACTTCGACCTTGTGATCCTGATGATGGGAGCCGATAAGAAGTCTCCGATAGGACTGAGTTGTAAGATCAAGAATGAATATCATTATATCCCGGTTTTTTTACTGCTGAATAACAATAGCGATATTGAATATGTTATGAAAAGAAAATCCACGACAAAACATATTGATAAAGTGTTTGTCTGGAATGGGGAATCCCAGGTTTTCTTTGCCATGATCAAACATGTCGAGGATCGCATTAACACTGAGAATGATACCAATATTGGTATGGTGAGGGTGATCTTGCTGGTGGAGGATTCACCCAGGTATTATTCCCTTTACCTTCCGATGCTTTATAATACCGTTCTTGAACAAACCAGGCGCATCATCGATGATGTGAGTACAGACGAACTTTATAAGGTGCTGAAGCTAAGGGCCAGGCCAAAGATTCTCCTGGCTTCTGATTATGAAGAGGCCACAGAGATCATCGATAGGTACAGGGATTTTATGCTGTGCCTGATAACGGATGTTAAGTTTCAGAAAAATGGTAAAGACGATGATGAGGCCGGGTTAAAACTGGTACAATATGCCAGGGAAAATACAAAACACCTTCCTGTCATCATTCAGTCTTCCGATGATTCGAATTCACATAAAGCCTACAAACTTAAATGCACTTTTATTCACAAGAACTCGGAAACTCTATCACAGGATTTTAAAAGTTTCATCACGCATTACCTTGGTTTTGGTAACTTTATTTATCGTAATGATAAGGGGCAGGTCATCGGTGTGGCCCGTTCCCTGAAAGAGTTCGAAAAACAGCTCAAAAAGATCCCGGAAGAATCCCTGATACACCATGCAAAGAAGGATCACTTCTCGTTATGGCTGATGGCAAGGGGCGAGATCCAGGCTGCAAAGATTCTGAGTCCGCATAAGGTTAGCGACTTCGATAACCCGGAAAAGATCCGGAACTATATGCTGGACATCATCGCCAGGTTCAGGAATGAACAGGATAAAGGAAAGATCATACCATTCGAGAAAGCAGCCATATCCGATGAGTCGAATATTGTTGCCCTATCAGAGGGTTCACTGGGTGGAAAAGGACGTGGAATTGCCTTTATCAACACACTGATCTTTAATTATGATTTCAGCCAACATATTCCTCATATCCACATCAAGGCGCCTAAAACCCTGATGATCGGTACAGAAGAGTTCGAATATTTTATGGATAGGAATGGCTTGAAAGATATGATCCTCACAGAGAAGAACTATACCACTATCAAAAAAGCCTTCCTGAAAGCGCCACTCACGAACACAATGGTAAAAAGGCTTAAACTGGTGCTGGAAGATATCCATAAACCTATAGCTGTGAGGTCGTCGGGCTTATTCGAAGATTCATTGATCCAGCCTTTTGCCGGGATATTCGAGACATATATCTTACCTAACAACCATACGAACCCAAAAGTACGCTTACAACAGCTCATGGATGCCATAAAGCTGGTATATGCAAGTGTGTATTCAGAAACAGCAAGAGGCTATGTGGAAGCCATCAATTATAAGATCGAAGAAGAAAAAATGGCTGTGGTACTGCAGGAGGTTGTCGGGAATCAATATGGCAATTATTTTTATCCACATATCAGTGGTGTGGCACAATCATTTAACTACTACCCGGTTTCACATATGAAGCCGGAAGAAGGTTTTGTGGTTGCCGCTGTCGGGCTTGGGAAATATGTTGTTGAAGGAGAAAAGGCATATCGCTTTTCCCCCAGATATCCGGAGATTGAAATTAACAGCCCAAAAGACCAGTACAGGAATTCCCAGGTGAAGTTTTTTGCTGTTGATATGAATAAAACTGAGCCAAATCTGCTTGAGGGTGACACTGCAGGGCTTGCGAGACTGGATATTGATGAATCTGAGCAACATGGAACCCTGAAACACTGTGCCTCGGTGTATAATCCCGATAACGACCAGATCATACCGGGATTGACACATCAAGGCCCCCGGATCGTCGA
>JAGLEK010000175.1 GCA_023145125.1 Bacteroidales bacterium
CTCGTTTCAGGGCCATGGCCCGAATAAACGACTGTATCATCAGGAAGGGTAAACAGCTTTTCAAAAATATTCTGCTTCAGAAGGTCATAATCACCTGTCGGGAAGTCGGTCCTTCCAATGCTCATTTGAAAAAGTACATCTCCAACGATCACAAATCCATCCTTTCTGCTCAGAAAACAAACGCTGCCGTCTGCATGGCCGGGAGTATATAAAACAACAAGTTTGCTTTTGCCGAAAGTGATCTCATCACCTTCTTTGATATAGTTAACCACTGAAGGATTCTTATCGATACTGATTCCGTATGTGGCAGCTGTACTTATGGTATGATCAAGGAATACCAGCCCGGCTTCATGTGCTTCCGCCTTAATGCCAAGCAACTCTTCCAACATGTTAATGCCCATAACATGGTCGACATGGGTATGGGTCAACAGCATCCTTACCGGTTTCAGCCCTTCCTCCTTAATGAAATCCATGAGTTCCAGCGACTCTGTCCCATCGGAACAGCCGGGATCGATGATTACGCATTCCATTGTTTCATCATGGAGTACAAACGTATTTACCTGAAAGGGATTGAAAACGAATTTTTTGATTTGTATCATTTCTGTCGGTATTAAATGGGCTGCGGTCAATATTCCGTGGACGGATAACGTTAATAAAATAACAATTTTCAGCTGGCAAAGTTACCATTATTTGATTTCAGATTGTAATGGGTGCCTTGTCGGGGAAAATTCCCTAAATTAGCACAGCTTAACCAGCGTATTGAAGACAGTTATTGTGAAAAGAATAATGCATCACCGGATCATCAGCTACAGCATATTACTGCTTCTGTTGCTATGTTTTTCGCATGAAGCCGGTGCACAGTTTTACAATGGATCCCAGCTGTCGTTTGGCAAGAACAGGGTGCAGTACAAGGACTTTCTGTGGACCTTTTACAGCTTTGATAAGTTCGACACTTATTTTTACCGGAACGGGCAGGAGCTGGCACAGTACACAGCCCGCTATGCACAGAACTATATTAGCGAGATCGAGCTAAAATTGGAATCTTCCCTTGATGATAAAATACAGTTCATCATTTTTAATAACATGTCGGACCTGAAGCAGAGCAATATTGGCCTGATGCAGGATGAGCAATATAATACCGGCGGGATCACACACATTATCGGCAAAAAGGTTTTCCTGTATTTCGATGGCTCCCACACCGACTTTGAAAAGCAGATACGGGCGGGAATATCATCTATAATTTTCAAACAGATGATGTTCGGTCAACGCCTGGGCTCTCAGATCAAGAACAGTACATTGTATTCCATGCCCGACTGGTTCGAAGATGGCCTGATGGCCTGGTTGTCGGAAGGCTGGAATACTGATGTGGATAACAGGGTGCGCGATGGTATCCTTTCAGGCCGGTATGATAAATTCAATCACCTGACCGGATCCGATGCCGTCGATGCCGGCCATTCACTTTGGAAATTCGTGGCGGATAACTTCGGCAATTCTGCTGTGCCAAATGCTGTGCACATGACCAAGGTTACGCGTAGCGTTGAAAATGGATTCCTGTATGTCATTGGCCTTTCATTCAGCAACCTGATCATTGAATGGAAACGCTATTACATGGACAAGTACAGTTCTGATGAGTCGGGCCGTTACCTTCCGGGAGAAGTTGTTCAGCACAAAGTAAAAGACAATCTTGTATATTCCAGGCCTGTGCTTAGCCCTGATGGGAACTCTATTGCATATGTTACCAATGATATGGGCAGGTATAAGATTTACCTCAAGAGCCTGGCAAGCGGTAAGAAAAAATGTATCTGGAGAGGCGGATATAAACTTGATGAAAAAACTGATTACAGCTATCCCCTCATCGACTGGCATCCGGCTGGAGATATACTGGCCTTTATCGTGGAGAGAAAAGGTGAGATCCACCTGTTCTTTTATTCTACTCAGAACAAAAAGCTGAATAAGATCATCCTCTATAATTTTGAAAAGATCCTGGACTTTTCCTATTCCCATGATGGGAGAAAGCTTGTGATATCAGCAGTTCAGAGGGGGCAGTCGGATATCTTCCTCTTTAACATCTCTTCGGGTTCCCATGAACAGATCACCAATGACGTTTATGATGATCTTTACCCCCGGTTTATACAAAACGGAAGAATGATCATTTTCAGCTCTAACAGGGTTTCCGATACACTTCCTCCTAAGATGGCCGATGCACCGGAGATAATACCGCTGAATTATGATCTTTTTGCTTTTGATTATAACACAAAGAGTAGTGTCCTCAGACGTGTGACGAGCACCCGTTTTGCCAATGAACGATATCCCATGCCATACACGGATGGACTTTTCACATACCTGAGCGACGAAAACGGGATATACAATCGATATGTTGCTCGCTTTGATAGTGCCATCATTGCCGTTGACACGGCTATCCATTATCGCTATTTCACGGAGTCGGTACCTGTAACGAATTATACAAGGAATATCATTTACCAGGATGTAAACCCCTCTAGCATGCAACTTGCCCAGGTGGTTTATGACGATCACCTTTTCAAGATCTTTTTGGAGGACATTTCACCGGGAATGCCGGTAGCGGAAGAGCTTGTGAATACTGCTTTTATGAAGCAATTGCAAGGGGTACCTGCCAGGCTGCGTGAAACCCCTTCTGAGCCTGTGCCGGAAGAGCAACCCAAACCGAAGCAACAGAGGTTTTTTAATGTATACGAAGGCGATACCCTTGGTGGCCGCGATCAGGAGATCGATATTGATAATTACGTATTCGAACGGCAGGCATCTGTAAAAGTGGCCGGGGAAGACCAACCGGTATGGATGCTGGAGAACGACAATAAAAACAAGTTCGTCGTCCCCAAAAAACTGAATTACAGGGTTGAGTACAGCATGAATGAATTTGTAACCCAGATCGATTTCAATTTCATCAACATGACATACCAGCCTTTTGCCGGTGGCGGAGCTCCCATATTCCTTAATCCCGGTTTTAATGCACTGTTCAAGGTTGGCATGAGTGACCTGCTTGAAGATTATCGCCTTGTAGCCGGAGTGCGGCTGAACATTAACCTGATCAACAATGAATACCTGTTCAGCTACAGCAATCTCAAGCACAGGCTCGACAAGGAAGTAGTACTGCACAGGGTTACGGTAGAAAATATATATGGTTATGATATTATCAGGAACCACTCCCATGAAGCATATTTTGTTTTGAAATGGCCTTTCAGCCCGGTTTTTGCTGTGCGTGGAACAGCATCTTACAGAAACGATGCCACCGTGGTTCTCTCCACAGATGTTATCAGCCTGAAAAGGCAGACCATATATACTAATTGGGGTGGGCTGAAGGGAGAATTGATTTACGACAACACACGTAAACTTGGGTTGAACCTGTATGATGGAACCAGGTATAAGATTTTTGCAGAGTATTACCAGCAGATAGAAAAGGGCAACCAGCAGCTGATCGTCCTGGGAATCGATTTCAGGCACTATATAAAGATCCACCGGACCTTTATCTGGGCCAACCGTTTTGCTGCCAGTACTTCGATGGGACACAATAAGCTGATCTATTATATGGGAGGTGTGGATAATTGGCTGGCTCCAAGATTTAACCCGTCAACCCCCATTGATTATAATCAGAATTATGCTTTCCAGACCCTGGCAACAAATATGCGTGGCTTTCATCAGAATATCAGGAATGGAAACAGTTTTATTGTGCTAAACTCTGAATTGCGCATGCCGGTTTTCAAATATTTGTATAACCGGCCCATCCGTTCAGATTTTCTGAATAATTTTCAGCTCGTTGGATTTGTAGATGCAGGTACAGCCTGGACCAGCTGGAACCCATATTCCGGGGAGAATTCTTTATATACCAAATATATCTATAGCGGTTCCCTGCTGATCAAGGTAGAACAACAGCGCGATCCTATGGTAGGTGGTTTCGGTGCCGGACTCCGAACACGTGTACTCGGTTATTTCATGCGTGGCGACCTTGCCTGGGGCGTTGAAGACGGACGGATCCGCAAGCCGGTGTTCTATTTCTCTCTCTCTCTGGATTTTTAATAAATATTGAAACTTAACATTTGATTGCCTGACACAATCTAATATCGAGTATCAGATATCGAAAATCCCCGTGAGGGAATTGATTAAGGAATCACGAACAAGGAATAAGAATAAGAGGGTGGAAGTGTTAACCTTTGCTGGCTCCTAAACTTCCCCGCTCTTATTCTTATTCTCATTCTTATTCATATTCTTATTCCTTGTTCTTTATTCTCTATTCATTTATCTTGCAACAAAATTCCAATCAATGGATTACATTAACGACAAGCGAACAATCCTAAGCCTGGATGCCGGCGGAACAAATTTTGATTTCTTTGCCGTCAGGGGAGGGGATATGATTTCGAAAGGGGTGAGATTGCCTGCTGCCGCTGATACCCTTGAGGACATATTGAAGATGATTATAAGAGGCTTTGAGGAGGTTAGGGAGCAGGCCGGTGACAAGGCCGTGGCTATCAGTTTCTGCTTCCCCGGCCCGGCTGATTTCGGGAATGGCATCATCGGCGATCTTGAAAACCTTCCACTATTCAGGGGAGGGGTGCCGTTAAAGGCTATGCTGGAAAAACACTTCGGGATACCTGTTTATATCAATAACGATGGTGATCTTTTTACCTATGGAGAGGCCATTGCCGGCCTGCTTCCGGAAGTAAATAAGGCACTCGAAAGTGCCGGGATCCTTCAAAAATTCAATAACCTGCTTGGTGTAACCTTCGGGACAGGATTTGGCGGAGGTATAGTGAGAAAAGGGGAGCTTTTTGTGGGTGATAATTCTGCCGGTGCAGAGATCAACCGCATGCGAAATAAGCTTTATCCCCAGACCAGTGCCGAGGACAGCGTTACTATCCGTGGGATCAGAAGGGTTTTTGCAAGAGAAGCAGGAATCAAAATTGATGATGCACCTGAGCCTGAGGCCATCTATAATATTGGTATTGGCAGGGAGGAAGGTGATGCCGCCGCTGCCCATACAGCCTTTAATGAGCTTGCTGAGGTGGCCGGGAATACCCTTGCCGATGCCGTAAGCCTTACTGACAGCCTGCTTGTGATCGGTGGTGGCCTGGCCGGAGCATGGCCGCTTTTCCTGCCCCAACTGGTCCAGGAGATGAACCGTTCATATACAGAGATCAGCGGTGATGAACTCCCCCGAATGGAAATCACAGCATATAATCTGAAAGATGAAAAAGGATTCAGGGACTTTTTAAAGGATAGTTCTGTTCAGATACAGGTGCCATTCAGCGATGAAGAAGTAAATTATAATCCGGTAAAGAAGATCGGTGTAGGGATCTCTAAACTTGGTGCCTCACGTGCAGTGGCAGTTGGAGCCTATACCTTTGCCTTAAATGAACTTTCTTGAAAGTAATTAGTTTATATTTTGAAAACTTATAACTTTCAACTTATAACTTATAACTAACTCAACCCTCAAAACTCAACACTTTTAATGAATCTTTATACTATAGAAACAGGGAATCTGAAACTGGATGGTGGGGCGATGTTTGGGGTAGTTCCCAAATCTCTCTGGCAAGAGCAATATCCCGCTGATGAGAACAATCTTTGCAATTGGGCCATGCGTTGTCTTCTTATCGAAGACGGGGATCGGCTGGTCCTGATCGACAATGGCATTGGCGACAAGCAAGACTACAAATTCCTGAAACACTATTACCTCAACGGCGACGATACCCTTGAAAGTTCACTGGCAAAGCATGGATTCAGGCCGGAGGATGTTACGGATATGATTCTGACACACCTTCATTT
>JAGLEK010000176.1 GCA_023145125.1 Bacteroidales bacterium
AGCTTATGTAGCAGGTGATGGTGTGTACGTTCCCAGTCGGCAAGCATCTGGTACATGTCTTTTTCGTTAGGGTCTGTGGCTTCGTCAGCCCTCCCCTGGTATACCTCGATGGCACGGTTCTCAAAATCGATGGCAGCTGAGATGGCTGCTGCTTCGAAACCTGCTGCTGAGATCTCTTTCTTCACCTGTTCGCTCAGGATCATCACAGCCTCGGTATCATCAACGGGTTCCTCGACATCAATTTTTGAAAACTTGCCGTTTTTCCCATATTCTGCAAACTGTTTGGAGAGAAAAGCAATATGCTCGTCCTCTTCCTCAGCCATCATGGTAAAGATCCTGCGGGCAGCCTCACTCTCGGTCTGGCGTGCTGCAGTGGTATAAAAAGCTTTTCCCCTGCGTTCGAGGAGGATCGCGGTCTTTAGAATGTCTTCTGCGGATTTACTCATTATTCCTTAAATTAAATATATAACTTTGTGAAGACAACAAAGATAAGGTATGAAAGTTCAACCTGAAAAAGATATTGCATTTTTATTTGAATCCTGGTCGGGAAAGACACCTACCGGCATACAAGCCATCGCTGCATCAGGATCTCCCAGGAAATACTTCAGGCTAATCCGGGGAAACCAGACAGTTATCGGAGCCTACAATCCTGACCTCAGAGAGAACGAAGCATTTCTGTCGTTTACAAAGCATTTTCATTCCCTGGGTCTTCCTGTTCCTGAACTCCTTTGCAGTGATCCGGCGAAAGGGATCTATATCGTTTCTGACCTGGGCAACAAACAGTTGTTCGACCTGATCATCGGCAGGAAAAAGCCCGATGAGGTCCCGGACAAGCTGTATTCATCATTGACCGATGCTGTGCGGATGCTGCCACACTTCCAGGTTGAGGGCGGGCACGGCCTGGATTATTCAGTATGCTACCCGAGAAGTGTTTTCGACCGGCAATCGATGCTCTGGGACCTGAATTACTTTAAATACTACATACTCAAAACATCCGGCATCACCTTTAATGAGCAACTGCTTGAAAACGATTTCCTGCGTTTTTCTGAATTCCTGCTCGGGGCCGGACAGGAACACTTTATGTACCGTGATTTCCAGTCGCGCAATGTAATGCTCATGGAAGGAAAGCCCTGGTTTATCGATTACCAGGGAGGAAGAAAAGGTCCATTGCAATACGACCTTGCCTCCTTCCTGTACCAGGTAAAGGCACACTTTCCTGAGGAGATAAAGAAAAAACTGATCAACGAATACCTGGAGGAACTTGCGAAACTGTATGCCGTTGACAGGGATGATTTCATGAAGTACTTCTACCCCTTTGTATACCTGCGCCTGTTCCAGGTGCTGGGAGCCTATGGTTTCCGCGGCCTTTTTGAAAAACGCCCACATTTTGCCGAAAGCCTTGAGCCGGCAATGGCAAGCCTTGCAGAGCTATTGAATGCACATCCCCTGGAACCGGAACTTACCGAGTTAAAAGCCGTACTGCAAAAACTCACTCAAAGCAGCAAATATCTGCCCATTCATCATAAAAAGTCAAGCCTTACGGTGGCATTGAGCAGCTTTGCCTATAAAAACGGCATCCCGGAAGATGCCTCTGGCAATGGTGGTGGTTTTGTATTCGATTGCAGGATACTGCCTAACCCCGGCAGGCTTGAAGAATTCAGGGATCAGACCGGGCGCGACAAGGCCGTGATCAGTTACCTGAAGCGGCAGCGCGAAGTGGATATGTTTTTACATAATGTATTTGACATTTGCGACAGCGCAGTGGAAAACTATATAGAAAGAGGTTTTGAAAATCTCAGTATTAATTTTGGTTGTACAGGCGGACAGCACAGGTCGGTTTATTGTGCCGACAGATTGGCTGAACATTTGTCCGGGAAATATGTTATTACTGTCAAGCTCCATCACAGGGAACAGCAAATAACAGAAACCAGGAAAGAATAGCATGAGCAAGAAG
>JAGLEK010000177.1 GCA_023145125.1 Bacteroidales bacterium
ATCTTATATGTATCATCATGCTTAACCCATACAGTAAGATACTTGCCCACATCAGAAACAGGTTTATCCATACCGGCAATTTCCATGGTGATGGTGAAAGTGCCTATCTCAACCACTGCATCGCCATATGGTGTTACTCTCTTGGATGTAAGGGTCATAGCTGTCACTTTATTACCCATCTCAGCAGATTGCTGCTGATGCTGGGTAATAGCATCAATCCCCCTGAGCATTTTACCGTAATTGGGAAGAGAAATTGCATTGGCATCATAAAAGGTCAATACCTTTCCGTAATCAGCATTGACAATTGCACCAACCATTTTGTTGTTTAAGTCCTGGATGGCGCCTTTAAGTTCTTTGTTACCGCCACCCTTCTGGGCAAACATAGCTACTGCCGCAAACATCAGCACAGCTGTCATTAAGCTTCTAATTTTCATTGTTTTCAGATTAAATTTGTATTCAAGTTTATTGTATTCTCATAGTATCCTGTAAAGATAATACATTGAAAAACACGTATTCAAGCTACAGCATTTAATAATTAACAATTTCAAAAATCAGTTGTTCAATTGGGGTGCCGGGTATCAGGAACAAGGGACAAGGGGACAAGATCGTCAACCCAACACTCACTTCGTCCTCCGAAGCTTTAGCGTAGGAGGGACACTCAACACTAACTCAACACCCAACACCCAACACCCAACACCTATATAATCATACACTTCCTCATCCCAACCTGTCCTCCACTAAAAACATAGAGGTAATAGATACCTGTTGGCAGCGACGATGGTGAAAAGGTAACATGGTTATGTCCGGCATCAAACTCCTGTTTCACAACATCCAGCACCATTTTTCCATGCCGGTCAAATAAGGCGATCCTCACAATTGCAGCTTCGTCCAGGTCAAATTCAATGCATGATGAAGATTTGATCGGGTTGGGGTACAACTGAATATGGAGTTTATCCTGACCTTTAGTGTAGTTTTCCCTGAGGCTGGTACTGTTTTCAACAGCATTCCTTATCAGTTCACACATTTCCTGCCGGTATTCGGTGGCATTCACACAGGTAAGGATGCCATTATCCTCGGTGGGTGGCTCATAATTACCGAGATATACTGCCCCGGCAGCCAGGTACTCGTCTTCATAGTCAGCATGTCCGGTGATCTCCACCCCATTGACAATGTCTGCTTCGGCCAGCAAACGCACACCACGGCACCACGCAGCAATCGGGATTCCGCTTGCTTTTGCCTGTGAGAGAACACTTAATACAAACGGACAGTTCATCAGGTTGCTGTGAGAGCCACCGGAAACTACCACGATCACATCCCATTCCAATGCATCATCAAGCTGGTAGGTCATAATGTCAGGAAACAATACCTCACAACCCTGCATCATTGCCCATGGACATGGGTTTACTTCCTGGTTGCAGCATGCTATGCTCACTTCCCATCCATATGCTTCGAAATTCTCTAAAATATTGTTCTGGTTGTCCTCAATATTTAAACTGCCGCCATAAAGGTCATCAACCAGCAGCAATGCCTTAACCGCATTACGTCCGGGAGGATCCTTTGGCGGCGACATGCCATAGCCTGAATATGCCATAAAGCATATGACGGCTATAAAGGCAAAAAGCCTGTTGATCCTTGTTTTTGTTTTCATTTTTCCGGTTTTTTTTTGTTAATATATATTAGTTAAGGCGAAGGCCATGCCATAAAACTTATATAACTGTATTTCTGTTAATTAAGGATATGAAAATTAAGCAGGAATGATGTTCAATGTATAATATTTCCACATATTGCGGACAGATAAAAAGCCTGATCATTAAATGATATTTGACAAATGATCTGTTTTTACTGATATTTGCTTAAATGTATAAAGTTATTCTGCGCATTATTGCCGTCATGTTCATCTTTGGTGGTGGTGTCAGGCTTTTTGCAAACCAGGATCTGTTTGATGCTTTCGGGATGGATTCCCTGTGGTCTGATCATCCATATTTCATATATATCTACCGGGTACTGGGAGCTTTTGTGATCCTGACCGGAATGATGGTCTACGCAATAACATTTATTATGAAAAAAAACCGAAGGCTGATGAATATTATGGCCATCGGCTTTATAATGACAGGCCTGACAATGGCAATCAGTGGTTATCTCACTAAGATCCATATTGTTTTTTATATCACCGATTTTTTGTTTTGCTTTGTAGTAGCATATTTTCTTTTCAGAGCAAATTACAAAGTGAAGCAATCATGAAAGATATCTCCTGGGCAGATTTTGAAAAGCTTGAGTTAAGAGGGGGCAGTGAGTGAATAAGGCATAAGGAAGAAGGAAGAAGGAAGAAGGGAGCTTCACCCAGTCTCATAGTCGCACAGTC
>JAGLEK010000178.1 GCA_023145125.1 Bacteroidales bacterium
CCAAATTTATAACCATTCTAAACAACTCCCCAAAGCCCTGCTACACTTATGGTTATAAATTTATATAGTAGTATGCATTAAATGCTATTCAAAATTATTTAGTACTTTGTATTGCATAGTACTAAAAAGTGTTGTATGTTTGTAGCATGAATTTGGAAAAAACAAAAGCACAGATGCGGAAAGGGGTACTGGAATTATGTATCCTTTCCATTATCGCTGAGAAGGATGCCTATGCCTCCGACATCCTTGAAAAACTCAAAGAAGCGAAACTGATCGTCGTTGAGGGCACCCTATACCCCCTGCTGACCAGGCTCAAGAATGAGGGAATGCTAAATTACAGATGGGAGGAGTCAAAGTCAGGCCCGCCACGAAAGTATTATACACTGACAGAGATAGGCATCAAAGTATTGGAAGACCTGAATGTCAACTGGCAGGACCTGGTCAAGGCAGTAAATAAGATCACATTAAAAAAAGCAAGTTAGAAACCACAGGAAATCATAATAAGATGAAAAAAACACTCACAATTAATATTAGCGGTATCATCTTCCACATTGATGAGGATGCTTTCGATAAGCTGAATGCTTACCTTGATACCTTAAAAGGTCATTTTTATAATACGCAGGGTAAGGATGAGATCATTTCAGATATAGAAGGAAGGATCGCAGAATTGTTGCAGGAAAGAATTACAGACGCTAAACAGGTCATTAGCATTGATGACGTTGAAGAAGTAATTTCCCTGATGGGGGATCCGGTTCAATTTGACCCGGAAGCCGAAGGAGAAGGAGAAGGAGAAGAAGAAGCACCTCCCGCCACCGGGGATATCCGTGGTCCGAAAAGGCTGTACAGGGATCCTGATCATAAGGTAGTTGGAGGTGTGGCAGCAGGCCTGGCTGCATACCTGAACATAGATGTGCTATGGGTCAGGCTGGCATTTGTCATATTTACCATAGTCTGGCTGTCAGGCGCCCTGGTTTACCTGGTCCTGTGGATAGCCATGCCGGAAGCCAGCTCAAGGGCTGAAAAGCTGCAAATGAAAGGCGAAAAGGTCAATATCTCCAATATTGAGAAATCGATAACTGAAGAGGTGTCCCACCTCAAGGATAAGATCTCTGACCTGACAAAGCAGGCAAAGAAGACTGTTGAAAAAAAAAATAGTCGTGACGAAAATATTTTCGAGCAAATACTAGGTGTTTTTCTAAGCATACTGAAAGTTTTCCTGAAGATCATTGTTATTATCGTTGGCATTGCATTATTACTCGCCGGCATAGGCCTGGTACTGGCGTTCCTCTTTGCCATATTTGGATGGGGAGGACCGATTATCCTTGATAATAACGAGGCCATCCTCATGCCACTCACTGACTTCTTTTCACTACTACCCATGTCTGCAGGAGGGGCAGCCATACTTAAAATGGGCCTCATCCTCTTCCTTGGAATACCACTGCTAATGCTGATCTACAATGCTTTCAGAATGATCTTCGGCCTTGAACGGGTCCGCTATATCGGCATCACAGCACTGAATTTATGGGTCATTGGCCTTATCATTACATTGTTCTTTGCTTTCAGGGTAGCCAGGGATTTCAGGCAGCCGGCAACTGTAAGTAAAGCATTGGAAATTAATCAACCTCTTAACGACACTATATATCTTACTGTTAATGAAGATTTCCTCGATGAACTTCATTATAACTCCTATGATTATATTCAAGGAGACGATATTCACATCGTGGTAACCGAAGAGGGCTTGTACTATGAACAGATCGAAGTAGACATTTATAAAAGCAAAACTGCAGATTATGCCTTAAACCGCATAACAACTGCCAGGGGGCGGTCGATAAGGGCTGCCCGAGAAAAGGCTGAATCAATCACATGGAATTTTAAGCAAACTGAAAACATGATTGTTCTGGATCCATATTTTCCCATTGGCGAACCCGGAGGCTGGCAGGCACAGCATATCCGGTTAAAGCTTGAAGTTCCGGTTGGGAAATATGTCAGCCT
>JAGLEK010000179.1 GCA_023145125.1 Bacteroidales bacterium
GCCGTCCTGAATGAAGAAACCGGCGCCGTTGACCTGGAATGGCAATACGATGCAGCTCCGGGATTTTTATATTTTATCTTATACAGGGAAGGCATCGAGATTACTCAGCCAACGCTGACAAATTATACAGATCAGCTTCCGGATTATGGCATTTTTCAATATACCCTTACAGCATTTTATGATCCGGATGGAGAATCTGCACCTGTGGCAGCAAGCGTGCAATGGGGAAATCCCCACATTTTTGTCACACCGGATGAGCTTACACAAACACTTGCCCCGGATGAAACAGCAGTTCAGTACCTGAGTATTACAAATACAGGGGAACTTGAGCTGCATTATGATATTTCCACATTTATCCTCACTGATAAAGACAGTAAAGACTATTGTGCCGGTAGTGGTGGTTGTGATGAATACATTAGCCAGGTTGAGTTTGGGGATATCAACAACACTTCCAATTGTGAAGGCTATCAGGACTTCACTGATCTGAGCACCAGTATATCGACAGGAGAAACAATTCCTATCACTATTACCAATGGGACTACCTGGACCGGTGATGTTTGTGGTATCTGGATAGACTGGAACCAGAACGAAGATTTCAGTGATGACGATCCTGTTAACGTAATCGGTGGACCTGGCGTATTTACTGCCGACATAACTGCTCCGGGCAATGCCGTAGGTGGAACGACCAGGATGAGGATCCGCATACAGTATTACGGGACTCCTGAAGCATGTGGTGTCCAAAGTTATGGAGAAGTGGAAGACTACAGTATTAATGTTATCAGCTGGTTATCCATAGCTCAAAACGCAGGGACCCTGGCCCCGGGAAATACAGATCAAATAGAAGTTACTTTCGATGCTACGGATATGGAGCTCGGTGAATATCAAGCTGAATTTGCAATTAGCAGCGATGACCCGGATCTGCCTGAAGTGATCGTTCCGGTAACCATGATCGTGAGTGAATTTGGTGTGCAGGCAAGTGCCGACCCTTCTGCTGTTTGCCTTGGTGAAAGCGTACAGCTCGATTGTGAGGTGTTTGGTGGTGGCGGAAGTTATGCCTATATCTGGACCTCAGAGCCTTTGGGATTTAATTCAACCTTAAAGAACCCTACAGTCGTACCCTTGGAAAATACCACCTATTTTGTTGAAGCCAGTGATGGAACAAATACAGGCAACAGCCAGGTGGATGTTACGGTATTTGAGCTTCCGCTTGTTTCGATCGGGCCCGATACCAGCATTTGTGAAGGAGAAAATATCACCTTTGATGCCGGTTCCGGATTTACTACATATGAATGGCAGGACGGCTCGACAACACAAACATTGACTGCTTCAGTGGCAGGCATTTATTGGGTAGAAGTTACCAATGAATTCGGTTGCCCTGATCAGGATTCTGTGATACTTGCAATACTAACGGCACCGGCACAACCCGCCATGCCTGCAGGCCCTGCAATGGTTGATATATACGAGGGAAATCTCACAAATTATGCTACAACGGAATTTCCTGATATCCTGAGCTATTCATGGGAACTTGAACCTGCAACAGCCGGAAATATCCTGAACAACGGATTCGAAGCAACCGTGGAATGGGATGTGGACTACACCGGCCAGGCACATTTGAATGTGATGGCCACTAACATATGCGGCGAAAGCATCTGGTCTGACAGTTTGCAAATTACGGTTGTAAACACCACTGGTATCAGTGATCTTGAGCAAAGTCTCGATCTGGGAATATATCCCAATCCAAATAATGGTGTCTTTACCCTTGAGTTATCAACTCAGGAGGAGATGTACATCAACATCTACGTGTATAATGCCAATAATGCCATTGTTTACACATCAGAGAACCTGCATCTTAACGGCCGGCATACTGAGCAGATCAATCTCAGCAACATGGCCAAAGGAATGTACACCCTGACTATTGAAAGCAAGAAAGGAATGCTTAGCAGGCAGGTGGTGGTGAGTGAATAAGGAAAAAGGAAAAAGGAAAAAGGAAGAAGGAAGAAAGGAAGAAGGAAGAAGGGAAAAGGGGGGGATTTATGAAAATAAATTGCTTCCGGGCTTATTTGTAATTATTCCAAATACGTTTGATGGCAACCAAATCACATGTTTTTGTGTCTGCTTAATGGATTGAAAATGATAACTTGCCGATCCATTTAACCAATTGACCTAAAGCTGTTAACTAAATCTTTTATGAAAAGCCTTTCTTTCTTTCTATGCTGTGCACTTCTCAGCCTCTTAACCCTTGGTGGGGAAGTTACCAAAACCTACACTTTCTCTGATTATAAAATTGTTGAAGCAGGGGATTATCAACTTGTGCAATTCGACGGGTGCCTGAATACAGGTTATACCGGCGCACCATCGCTTCCCTGGTTTGCAGTAAAGCTTTTACTCCCTCCCGGAGAAAAAGCAGTTTCTTTCACTGTGAACGGTGCAAGCGAAAATCCCATACCCGGAAATTATACGCTGTACCCGCAACAATCATCAAGGCCCATATCACATGGGGGCTCAGGTTTATTTAAGTTCAACGAAGAGATATACATGTCGGATGAGCTTTATCCGGCAGAAGCTTATGGCATCATATCAACAGAATACATGAACGGTTACAGCATTGCAATGCTGAATATTTGTCCGCTTCATTATATTCCTTCCACCGGGACATTGTCTTTTTACGGACAAATGACAGTTACCGTCAAAACAGAAAAGATAAGGGAATCAGAGGATGCCTTGAAAATGCTGAACAGTACCGGCAGGGTACATGATAAACTTACACGTTTCGTACAAAACCCCAAAATGATCGACAACTACCCGCTCATGGGAAACCGGACGGGTGCTTATCAGTTGCTGATCATCACCCCTCAGGCGTTCGAAGCAGAATTTGAGGAATTAAGGGAAATGTACATGTACAGGGGCATTTTATCCGAGGTGATGACCACTGAAGAAATTAGCAGTATCATCTCCGGACAGGATCCTCAGGAGAAGATCCGGAATTACATCATCCAGGAATACCAGAATAACAGCATAGAATTTGTTTTGCTGGGTGGCGATGTGGAGCATGTCCCTTATCGCGGGTTTTATTGTACTGTCCAATCCAGCTCAGTATATACCGACGATAACATCCCAGCCGATCTGTATTACAGCGGCCTGGACGGAACCTGGAATGACGATGGTGATAACCTCTGGGGCGAGATCGGTGAAGATGACCTCCTCCCCGATGTTGCTGTCGGGCGTTTTTCTTTCAGCAACCAGGGCGAACTTGATGCCATGATCAACAAAACCAAATCATACCAGGATTCACCTATCCTGGGCGAATTCACCAATCCACTGCTGGCCGGTGAACATCTCTGGAGCAGTCCCGAAACCTGGGGGGCGGACTATATGCGCTTGCTGGTTGGTTATCGCGACGACAATGGATACACTACTATCGGGATACCCCCCGGCCAGAATATTGACAGCCTCTACGAATTGCATCAAAGTTGGGGCGGGAGTACCATTATGGCAGAGATCAATGAAGGCAAATCCTTTGTTCACCATTGCGGCCATGCAAACACAAACACTGTGATGCACCTTTCAACCAGTGACATCACCAATTCCAATTTTTCCCAGGTAAACGGAATTATACATAACTTCACTTTTGTTCAAACCCATGGATGTATTTGTGGAGCCTTCGATGCTTCAGATTGTATCATGGAGCGGATGGTAGCCATTGATAATTTTGCTGCCGCAGTTATCGGTAATTCAAGGTACGGCTGGTTCAACGAAGGACAGACAGAAGGCCCCGCAGCCCATCTGCACCGTGAAATGGTTGACGCCCTGTATGAAGAAGAAATGGGCCGCATCGGAGCAGCGTTTGTAGAATGTAAGATTCAGACCGCCCCGTGGGTAAATGCTCCCGGGCAACATGAAGAGGGTGCTTTAAGATGGAATTTTTATGATATTAACATACTGGGCGATCCTACACTCCAATTATGGACTGATGAACCTTTTACGGTAAATACATTCTTTACAGCCCCAATTTTAGTAGGATCCACTTATATGAATGTCAGCGTTAACAACAATGGAGTGCCAGTCGAAGGATTAAGCTGCACCCTTACAAAAGACGGTGTCATGCATGGCACGTCTGTTACTGATGTAAATGGCGAAGCAATCATCCTTATCGATCCTCCGATCACTTCAACAGGAACAGCCCAATTGACAATAAGCGGTTATAATTGTCTCACAACAACATACAATATTGCTGTTGCCCCCGCCGCAGGGCCCTTTATCATATATGAAGAACACACACTCGACGACAATGCCGGAGGAAACGCCAACGGGCTTCCCGATTATGGCGAAGACATCCTCATGACTGTGAACCTGCATAATGCCGGAGTTGCCGATGCAATCAACGTAACGGCTACACTCAGCACTGAAAGCGATCTGATAAACATCACCGATGGTGATGGGGAATATGGCACAATAATAGCCGGTTCAACTGCCGGGATCCTGAATGATTTTGCCTTCGAAATTGATGAGTATGTCCCCGATCAGGAGATTATCGACTTTTTGCTCAACATCTCTGATGATGGAAAAGAAAGCTGGACAGATGCATTTAACATCATACTCAATGCTCCTGTTCTGGAAACAGGGCTAATGGCCATCGATGATGTTACAGGCGGTAACGGGGATGGTTTCCTTGACCCGGGTGAAACAGCCACGCTTACCATAGGCGTCTTAAACAATGGCCACGCAGACGCTTTCAATGCTGAAGCAACATTGAATACGGCAAGTAGCTGGCTCAGCATTACAAGTAACAGTTTTGCTCTTGGTGATCTGTTACAGGGTATTAATTCCTATGCTACATTTGAAGTGAGTGTGGATGAAGACACTCCCATAGGAACGATGGCTGTCTTTAGTTTCAATGTTACAGCCGGTGCATATAATGCCTCAGAAGATTATGCAACAATCATTGGCGTTTTAGTAGAAGACTGGGAAAGTGCAGGCTTTACAACTTTCAACTGGCAGTTTGCCGGTGATGCACCATGGGAAATGAACACCTCAGAACCTTATGAAGGGATATATTGTGCACGATCAGGTGATATTAATGACAGCCAGGAATCAGAATTATTCCTTTATACGGAAGTGCTGGCTGATGGCGAGCTGTCATTTTACCGTAAGCTTTCTTCCGAAGCCGAATGGGATTTTCTAAGGTTTTATATTGATTACACACTGATGGGAGAATGGTCAGGTGAACTCGATTGGGAAATGGTGAGCTTTCCCGTAACACAGGGTTTACACACTTTCCGCTGGGTATATGAAAAAGACAGCTATGTTTCAAGTGGTGAAGACTGTGCATGGGTTGACTTTATTGTATTTCCTCCGGTAGATATTGCCACGGGAATCATACATCATAATAATGATGAAGGTGACTTTATGGTCAATATCAGTCCAAACCCGGCCAGAAGCAATCTCAATATTGCTTACACCCTTGGCTCTTCTACCGAGGTTGAGATCGTGATATATGACCTGCTCGGCCACAAGATCATGGATGTTATGACTAACACCCAACACCAGGAAGGAGAGTATATTCTTCAACTTGATGTCTCCGGGATCAGGAGCGGTATCTATCTGTGCAGGATAAGCACTCTTGAGGGAATGCTCAGCACGAAATTGATCATCCAGTAAGCACGGGAAGTAACAAATATTATTTGGCCGGGCTCCCTTACTGCTGTTCAACACTTCTAGAAAACCATAATTAATACGTTAAATTTTACAGAATACATCGTATTTATTATATTTTTGTTAAGCTAAACCGGATCAGACATTTTCACAATACTATAAACAAACACTAAAAAAATGAAAACAAGTTTCCTTTCCAAAGCAGTTTCATTAATCTCATTTCTCTTGCTTGTTGTTGCCCTTAACACTATGCATGCACAAAAGTATGTCTTTGAGGATGCGTGGGCAAATGCAGGTTTCACACTAAGCCAGTCTGGTACAAGCGGGCTTGAGATAACCTTTTCGCTCGATGAATTTTCTCTCACCGATTTTGATCTCAAGGGCGAAGCCATGAAAGAGATACAGATAATGGGAAGCTTTCTCCCGAACAATGAGGATGCTCCTAACCTGCCGGGAAATGGCAGGTATATTGCCATCCCAAACGGTGCCGTTGCAAGCTTCAAGGTAACCGCTCAGCGCACTGAAACTTATAAAAATGTGAATATCGCACCATCCCCGCGTATTCCTAAAGCAACAGACGATGGCCCGCTGCATTATGAAAAGAACATGAAGATCTATTCACGGGATGCATTCTACCCTGCCGAAGCGGTAAGCCTTTCTGAAAAAACTATTGTCAGGGGCATGGAAACCGTAATCATAGGGATCACCCCCTTCCAATATAACCCTGTTAGCAAAGAGCTTATCGTATACCGCGATATTAAGGTGGAGGTAAGTTTCAATGGTGGAAACGGTACTTTTGGTGAAGACCGCCTGAGGAGCCGTTGGTTCGACCCCATCCTCAGCGACATGATGATCAACTACGGAACCCTTCCTAAAGTGAATTATCCACAGCATGCACCGGAATCAGGCACTCCTGATTTCGAATATGTAATTATCACCCCCGATGATGCAACATTCATTTCATGGGCCGAAGAACTGGCTTTGTTCAGGAACCAGCAAGGTATCCGCACAGGCATTTTTACCACAACCGATGTTGGTGGCAATACGACTTCTGCGATTGAAAACTTCGTTGATGATGCCTTTTCAACCTGGAACGTTCCACCGGTAGCTATACTTCTGATAGGAGATTTTGGCACCAGCGGTAATACTGTTATTGCACCTATCTGGGACGGTTATTGTGCATCGGATAATATCTATGCGGATGTTTCCGGCAACGACCTGCCGGATGTGATCTTCGCACGTATGACAGCCCAGAATGAAACACACCTGGAAACCATGATCACCAAGGTGATCAATTACGAAACCGATCCGCCAACCGACCCTGATTTCTATAATCATCCCATAACAGCTCTTGGCTGGCAAACAGAAAGATGGTTCCAGATCTGTTCTGAAACTGTGGGTGGTTATTTCAAACATGAGCTTGGGAAAGACCCTGTTCGTATCAATGCAATTTATAGCGGAAATCCAAATTCGGATCCCTGGTCAACCAATCCCAACACCCATATGGTGCTTGACTATTTTGGTCCGGACGGCCTGGGATATATCCCTGCTACACCGGCCGAATTGGGTGGCTGGTCGGGTGGTAACGCCACTGATGTGATCAACGGCATTAACGACGGCGCATTCCTGCTTCAGCATCGCGACCATGGTGGCGTAACAGGCTGGGGTGAACCTGATTTTCAAAGCAGTCATATTAACAGCCTTACAAATACCGACCTGTCGTTTATCTTTTCTATCAACTGTCTTACAGGAAAGTATAACGCTTCAGGTGAATGCTTTGCTGAAAAATTCCACCGCCATACTTCAGGCGGTGAAAATGCCGGAGCACTTGGTATTATTGCCGCATCAGAGGTTTCATACTCATTTGTAAACGATACCTATGTTTGGGGGATGTACGATAATATGTGGCCTGATTTCATGCCGGATATTCAGACAGAACCAATGCCAAGGGGTTTACTCCCGGCTTTCGGAAATGCCGGAGGGAAATATTTCCTTCAGCAGTCCAGCTGGCCTTATAACCCGGAACATAAAGTGTATACCCATCACCTTTTTCATCACCATGGCTGTGCTTTCAGCACGCTGTATTCAGAGGTTCCTATGGACCTTACAGTGAACCACGACAATGTGATCCTGGCAGGTTTATCCCTGTTCAATATTACGGCTGATGACGGGGCCTTTGTTGCTCTCAGCGTAGATGGAGAGATCATTGGAACAGGAACAGCAACCGGAAGCCAGATAAGCATCCCTATCCTCCCACAGGTTCCACCCACCGTAGTGGATGTTGTGGTAACAAAAACAAATTATAACCGCTATCATGCACAGGTTGATGTTATTCCGCCCAGTGGGCCATACATCATACAAAATGCTGTAACTATCAATGATGCCTCAGGAAATAACAATGGCCAGGTGGATTATGGCGAGTCGATCCTTCTGACCCTGGAAGTTAAAAACGTTGGGATCGAAGACGGTGAAAATGTTGAAGTCACCGTAGCTACTGACGACACATATATTACAATGACTACTTCCCTGGCTAATTATGGTACTGTCCTTGCCGGCGGAACCAAAGAAGTGGTTGATGGCTTTGCCTTTGACGTGGCCGGCGATATTCCCGACATGCATACAGTGATTTTTAATGTTGAAGCAACTGATGGGACAGAAACATGGCTGAGTACATTCTCCCTGAAAGGCCATGCCCCCAACCTGAGTTTCCTTGAAGTAATTGTTGATGATGTGGCCGGGGGTAATGGCAACGGCAGGCTTGATCCCGGTGAAACAGCAAACCTTAACATTTCTATCGACAACAGTGGATCGGCTGATGCTTACGAGGTGCTCGGAGATCTGATTTGTGACGATCTATATCTTACCATTAACACAGCTTCTCAAAGCTATGGCGAAATTACTGCCGGTGGCGATGGAGTACAGAGTTATAATGTCAGTACATCAATTCTCACACCACCGGGCTATTACCTGGAATTTACTTTTGATATTGAAGCTACCGGCGGAATTACAGCACAGGGTATATTCAGCCTTACCGTGGGACAAATGCCCATCCTCATTATTGACCTGGACGGAACACAGAATTCAGGGCCACATATGTATGCCGCGATCCAGGACCTTGAGGTCGGGGTAGATTATGTAACCAGCTGGCCCGATAATGTCGAAATCTATTCCAGCGTATTTGTTTGCCTTGGTATTTATTCACAGAACCATGTTTTGTCATCCTCAGAAGGAACTGAGCTTGCAAACTTCCTGGATGCCGGCGGAAACCTGTATATAGAAGGTGGGGATACCTGGTATTATGATCCTTCGACAACAGTACACAGCATGTTCAATATTAATGCGACCGACGATGGTGATGGTGATACGGATGTATTATCAGGCCAGGCCGGCACCTTCACTGAAGGTATGACCTTTAACTACGCCGGCGATAATAATTATATGGATCGCCTTGCCGCTATTGCGCCAGCATTTAATATTTTCCAAAACAATTTCCCGGTGTATTATGCCGGGGTGGCGTATGAGGCAGAAACTTACCGTACCATTGGTTGTTCCTTTGAATTTGGCGGACTTGCCGAAGGCAGTGGTATATCCACAAAACAGCAGTTGATGGAAGAATACCTGGATTTCTTCGGACTCAGAAAAGTAACTGAAGCTCCCGGTACGCCGGTGGGCAGTGATCTGGTATGCCCGAACAGCGGCGATATTCCTTACACTACTAATTCTGTTGCAGGTGCCGATATTTATTATTGGTCTATCGAGCCAGAAAATGCAGGTGTGGTTACCGGTGCCGATACATCCGTCACTATTGCATGGTCTGTTGAATTCAATGGCATGGCCTATGTAAGGGTTTGCGGTATGAATACTTCCGGGATCGGTCCTGTTTCTGATTCCCTGGAAGTAACGGTTTTGGAAGCTCCAACCGCTACCATCGCAGGAAATGAAACGATTTGTGCAGGAGAAGAGGCCGGCCTCACAGTTACTCTTACAGGTGTAGCCCCATGGTTGCTGGTAATTAATGCTGAGTCATATTCAGCCTCTGCTTCCCCATGGACTTTCAATGTCTCACCCGGTGTAAGCACAAGCTATACT
>JAGLEK010000018.1 GCA_023145125.1 Bacteroidales bacterium
GAGGGCACGGTACTGGGAAAGCCCGCCCTGAGGGAGGATGCGATCGCTGCCTTAAAGCAATTGTCAGGCAAGATGCACCAGGTCATCACGGGTGTGCATATCCGTACTCTTGAGAAAGAGGTGAACTTTGCAGTGAGTACGGATGTTTACTTTAAGCAGCTGCGTGAAGAGGAGATATTGCATTATGTTGATCATTTTAAGCCATACGACAAAGCAGGGTCCTACGGTATACAGGAATGGATCGGTTATATCGGAATTGAAAAGATCGATGGCTCATTTTACAATGTGATGGGCCTGCCGGTGTTGAAGTTGTATGAAGAGTTGCGTAAGTTTTAGTAATTTTATACAGGAATAATTAAATGAAAAAGCCACATATACTTGTTACCAATGATGATGGATATCATGCTCCCGGCATCCTGAAGCTCACAGCACTCATGCAGGAACTGGGAGATGTTACTGTTGTAGCACCCGAAGAGCCGATGTCGGGGGTTGGGCATGCCATCACGGTCAGAAACCCGCTGAGGCTGCAAAAGCGGTCACAGCAAAATGGGCTGGAGATATGGTCCTGTAAAGGGACTCCTGTCGATTGCGTGAAGCTGGGTGAACAGATCGTGCTTCGGAAAAAACCGGATCTCGTAGTCTCCGGGATCAATCATGGATCAAATGCCGCTGTCAATATTGTATATTCAGGTACCATGGGAGCTGTTCTGGAGAGTACCATCAGCGGAATCCCTTCAATTGGCTTTTCTATTTGTGATTACCGTCATGATGCTGATTTCAGCTATGTGGATAAATACATAAAGCAGATCGTACGGGAAGTTCTTGAAAAAGGCTTGCCGGAACAAACCTGCCTCAATGTGAACATCCCGGCGGTGAATGGCGAAGACATAAAAGGCATGAAAGTGTGCCATCAGGCCAATGCCCGCTGGGTTGAAGAATATGATGAAAGAAAAGATCCTGCAAATAAGAATTACTATTGGCTTACGGGTAAGTTTGAGCTCCTGGATGATAGGCCGGGCACGGATGAATGGGCGTTGCGGCAGAATTATATATCCGTTGTTCCGGTGCATTATGATCTGACGGCACATCATGCCATGGAACATATTAAAAATCTTGATCTGGATGTTTAACAGGGATTCGATGTGGTTCGGCGTATTGATCGGCATCCTTATGCCTCTCGGTGTATATGGCCTGCTGTATGGAGGGATGTTATTGTATCAGAGCATATCCGGTTCCGGCCTGAACTTCGATGAATCATTGCTGCAGCTGGCCAGCCCTGTGATCAACCTCTTTTTTATCCGTTATTATTTTGTTACCAAAAAATACGAAGACAGCGGACGGGGATTGTTGTTTGTGACATTTGTTTATGTGATCGCGTACTTTGTTATTAACTAAAAAAA
>JAGLEK010000180.1 GCA_023145125.1 Bacteroidales bacterium
ATTCGATTTATTGCGCAAAATAGATCAGGAGGGGTATCAGTACCATCCCTGCCATGATACCAAAGGAAACCATTGAAGCTGCATATTCCTTGTCGAGTTTCTCCATTGAGGCAAAGATGATGGAGTTAAACCCTACCGGCGCAGAGGCTCCTATCAGTACTATGGTTCTGATCAATCCTTCAAGGCCGAGAACATAACAAAATGCAAGCCCTATCCCGAAACCCAGTAACATTCTGATTGCAATGCCTGCAAAAACAGGTACGGGCTTGATGAGTTTCAGGTTAAAGAAGATACCCAGGGCGATCATGATCAGGGGTATGGTAAGGTCGCCGAGGATTTGAAAGAGATTGGCGGGAACAGGTGGGATCTCTGTGTTTGTCAGGTTCAGGATGATACCGGCTGTCAGGGCCCATATCGGTGGGCTAAACAGGAACTTTTTGACCAACAGCTTTGAAGAATTGCCATGTTCGCCATAGCGGCAGGCAAGGTAATATACAAGTGTGAAAGCCAGGATGGCATTGCTGACATCAAACATCGCCAACAGGGCAAGACCTTCATCGCCATAAGCAGCTATAATAAATGGCAGAACGAAGCCGATATTCATGATCATTGTACCTGTCAGCAAAACACCATGAGTACGGCGGTCGAGCTTCATAAACTTTCCCACAAAAAAGGAAACCATGAACTGTATCATGATGATCGTAAAAGATATCAGCGGCAGCCATGCGTATTCCGCGCTGAGCTCAACCCTCGTTAAAGACAAGATGATCAGTGCAGGCAGAGAAAGGTAAAATACAACCTTCATGAATACATCCCCGTGGTCTTGCTTCAATACCCCGAACATCTTCAGGATATACCCAAGCACAAAGATCAGTATTACAGGTAGTATTTTGTAAGCTAAACTTTCCATTGATTTTTATACTAATTGTATAAAACCCAAATCCTAAAACCTAAATCCTAAACCCTAAACAAACTCAAAACTCAAAACTAACCCAACACTCAACACTCAACACTCAAAACTTTCAAAACCCCCTAAGGTCCATTTCTTTTGTCTTATAGAATTCAGATTGCTCATCGAGGCCAAGTGAATTGGCGAGCTGCACCAGTGCACGGACCGTCTGGATGGCAAAGGGGTTCATATGATAGGCCTGCTCCATATAGGTGTAAGCACTTCTGAAATAGCCGTTAGCTTCATTGTAAAGGCTGTCTGCTACGGCGTCATCATCCTCGTTCAGCCCTTGTAAGTAATATTCTGAGCCCAGGTTGTTATATACGGCACCAAGGTTAAAAAATGCAAGTTCCTTCGAATCATCAATGCTGATGGCAGTTTCATAGGCATCGATGGCCAGCAGGAGGTCAATATCTTCCAGCAGGTTTGCATAAGCCACGTGTATATCGTAGTCTTCGGGGAACAGCACCAGCACCTCCTGGAACCGGACGATGGCATCATCCTTTAAAGCAGGATCATTCAAATAAATATCGAGCTCAAACCCGATGAGGTCAGTCATGCCGTTATCATATGCCTGCCTGTCCTGCGCTGAAAGAGTTCCATTGGCAGTGTGTTTGCCAAACTCATTGTTAAGCAGGTTCTGGCCATCCATCAAAGTGGCGAGGGCAAGCCTGTTGTTTTGCTGTCCGTAGCGCTCGATCATGGCTTTTCTGAAAAAGACATACGCCATCAAAAAGTCAGCCTCTACCGGAGTTTTGTTCTTGTAGGCAGCGATACTTTCGGCAAAAAGTTGTTGTGCACCCAGGGAATCACCAAGCGCAAGATGCACCTGTCCGAGGAGGTCGCAGGCGAGGTAGGTCGGAGAGATGTCTTTGGCAGCTGCGAGGTAGCCCCTGGCTGCTTTCAGGGCTGCCTCCCTCACATTGTTTGCCTGCCCGGGGTCATTGGCGGTGTTCAATGCCGAGAGGCCTGTTTGCAGGATGGGATTATAAAGGCCGGAAAGGTCTGCAATTATATCGGTTTGAAGCTTATTGTCAGCAGTTTTGAGGGCTTCCTTGTAGTCAAAATAACTTTCGACCAGGGCATTTTGCATGCCTGACAACTTTTCCTGGTTGCCGCTTTGCATAGCCAGGCGCAAAACCTGTATCCTCGACTTTGCCAGGTAATAGTAGGCTGCAGCAACATAGTCGCCACTGAGTTCATCAAGGTTGGCCAGGGCGTCGCCCGAAAGCTCATATGCTTTCTGGTATTCACCGGCAGCGTACGCCTGTATGGCATTGGATACCTTATTATTCTGCCCCCTTGCCGTTGGGATCAAAATGATTACGGAGAGAATTATAGTAGTTATTACAGTTCTTATGTTCATGCTCATTGTCTTTCTAGTAAGAGATCGCTGTAGGATACAGAAAGGAGCTGATCATCGCTGATATTCAGGATTTTCATAAAATGCTTGCATTGTTTGTCAAGAGCCCTTTCCTCGCCGCTTTCACCTATCGCTTCTATCTCAAGGAAATTCCCCAGTCCTTCAACCCTGTCGATATGGAACTTTACATTGCCTATGAAGTAAATATCCCTGTGCTTATCAACAACAACCATAATGCCTAATACTTCTTCAAGGATCTTTTTCAGATGAGGGTTTTCACCTCCGGGGTAAAGCAATACCTCTGATTTTTTTGGCCCTGCCTGATCACTGCGTTTGTAGTAGATCAGATTCTTTTCGATGCTTCCTTCCCGAAGCTTCAGGCGGCCTTCATTTACTGTGAAGTAGGTGTCGATCTGGTGGTCTGTCCCTCTGTGGTCCGCCCCCAGGCCGGCAAGTATTTTTGCTGCCGCCCCCGGATCAGGGCATTGGGCCTTTATTTCAATATTAACAGGCATGATTGGTCAATTATGGACTGGCAAAGCTAAGCATTTTAGGGATGGGATAATGCCCGCTACGCCATCACCGATTGTTATGGTTTTTGCCCGATAAAGGTGACCACGGCCGCAGGGCCCTGGTAACGACGGCTCTTATCAAATATGATATTTTCTTCCGTGGCCTGTATGATATCGAGTTTTTTGAAATCATCCATCAGGTCCTCTGCTGAGTAAAGCAGATCAATATCCTTTGGCCCGCCTGAGTTATTATTGATCTGGTCCTTGCCAAAAACTTCCATGACAAGTAATCCACCCGGTTTCAATGCCGATACGAGATAGGGATGATATATACGCCTTGCTTCGGGGAGGAGGTGAAAATATATCAGGGCTATCATGTCAAAGCTTTGTGGTTCCGTGGGGAAGTCAAGTATTGACCCTGTCCGGTAATCGAGTTCCACCCCTTTCTCCTCTGCCAGCATCATGGCCTTTTTTCTGCCATTCTTGCTCTGGTCAAAAGCAAACACATCCCAGCCCTGTGTTGCGGCATATACAGAATTCCGGCCTTCGCCATCGCCCGGCAACAGGATCTTTCCTGCAGTGGCATTATCTATGCAGGATTTGAAGAAGACATTCGGCTCCTTTCCATAATAATAGTGCTCCGGTGCATAACGTTCATCCCAAAACTCACTCATATAAAAAGTATTGATGTGCGAAGCTAATTATTATCTCCGAATTCATTCATTCCCGGGAATACGTTTTTTGTAACTTTGCTTGAAATAAAAATTCTGAAAGGCAAGTTATGCTTTCTGCAGTAAGAGATGCGATTATTTTTGCCGGGACACTCTCTGTTCGAAAGCTGTTCAATTACATCCTTATCAAATGCAGCTATTTTGTGAGTCTTATGGCCCGCCACCCTCATCACCGCGGAATGCCGGTAAGCATTTCTGTTGAGCCCACCACATCCTGTAACCTGAGTTGTCCTGAATGTCCGGCCGGCCGTAAGGATTTCAGTCGCCCCCGGGGAAATATTTCACTGGGGGAATTTCAACATGTGATCGATCAGTTGAAAGGCCATCTCATGTACCTTATGCTTTATTTTCAGGGTGAACCGCTGCTAAACCCGGAGTTTTTCGATATGGTTTCATATGCCGGGCAGAATAAAGTTTATACAGCTACTTCCACAAACGGGCATTACCTCGATGATGATAATGCCAAGCAGCTTGTCCGCTCCGGCCTCGATCGGCTTATCATCTCCCTGGATGGCACAGACCAGGATACCTATGAGCAATATCGAAGGGGCGGTGACATTCAAAGGGTATTATCCGGCATCCGTAATGTTGTTAAATGGAAAAAGGAACTCAGGTCATCACGCCCGTTCCTGATCATCCAATTCCTGGTGTTTAAACATAATGAGCATCAGATAAAGGATATCAAAAAGCTGACGAAGGAATTGGGTGTCAGGCTTGAACTGAAAACTGCACAGGTATATGATCATGAGAATGATACACTGATGATCCCTGAAAATCCAAAATTTTCGAGATATAAAAGGAGCGGAGATGGAAAATGGGCCTTGAAGAAACCCGTGCGAAACCGCTGCTCAAGGATGTGGGACGGGGCTGTGATCACCTGGGACGGAAGGGTGGTTCCGTGTTGCTTCGATAAAGATGCCACATACCAGCTTGGTAAATTGGATAATCAATCCTTTAAAGAGATTTGGAAAGGC
>JAGLEK010000181.1 GCA_023145125.1 Bacteroidales bacterium
CATCCCATGAATGTGGAAACTCTTGCATGGATATCCTCAAGAAGCCAATTGCTCTGTGCTTTCTTTTTTTTATCAGCTGTGCTTTCCTACATTTATTATACACGGCATGATACGAGCAGGGGTTTATATTTTCTGTGTACGGTTTTCTTTATCATGGCTCTTTTTTCAAATCCTGTTGCAGTTATATTCCCGATCGTGCTGCTGCTGATCGACTATCTGCAAAACAAGAATTTAAAAGATGCCTGGAACGGAAAGATCTTCTTTTTTATGCTGAGCATCATTTTTGTAATTATTACAGTCCTAACCTTTGCAGAACCTGAAGTAACAGTAACTTCTCCAGGAGTATTCGAAAACATTGTCCTTGCCGGGTATTCCGTAATACTGGTGTTCTCAAAGTTTCTTCTACCTGTTGGCATTGCTGCTTATCATCCTTTCCCGGAACAGATCATGATGTGGCCGGTTATATTGGCTTCCATGGCCATGATTTTTTTTGTTAGTGTATTTTGGTTTTTCAGGAAGGAGAAAACGATCATCAGTGGATTGCTATTTTTCCTGGCAGGTATATTGGCTGCTTTCCTGTTAAGGCCGGGGGGGCATTATTTATATAGCGAAAATGAAATTTATTTGCCATACCTGGGATTATATGGTTTGGCTGGAGTTGCCTTATATAGATTATATGGCCTGTTGCACCGCAAAAAGGTTTTCTTAATAGCTGCATTGATTATGGTAAGTGCCTGGATGTTGTGGCTGGGCAAGACAAGCATTGAACGGCTTGCAGATTGGCATGACAGCGGGCGTGTCTGGTCGCGGGTCATCACCTTATATCCTGATGATCATTATGCATACTTCCTTCGCGGTGACTATTGGGCCATGAATGGCGATTTTGGCAAGGCGAAATTTGATTACAATCAATGTATTCGCAAGAATGATCTTGCATATCAGGCCTTCAATAACCTGGGGTTGATCTACCTCGGGGAAAAGGCGCCGATGCTTGCCCTTGATGAGTTTAACAGGGCTATAGAGATAAATAGCTCATTTTATAAGGCATACCTGAATAAGGGCTTGACTTATATGCGCATTGGCAGGAACGATCTGGCTTTGGAAAATATGAATATGGCTGTTGAATTGAATCCTGATGAGCCGCTGGCATATTTTAACCGTGCGTTGATCTATGAAAGAAAAGATGCTTTTGAGAAGGCCATTGCTGAGTATACAAAAGCCATCCGTCTCGATCCATACAGGTTTACCTTCTATAAAAACAGGGGAAAAGCTTATGTATTTAAGCAGCGGTTTCCCAATGCCGAACTGGACTATTCCAAAGCCCTCGATCTTGATCCGTCAAATGCAGAAATGTGGTTCAGGCGATCGCTTGTGCGTGTGTCACAGGATAATTTTGAAGGAGGGCTGAAAGATGCTTTCATAGCGCAGAAACTTGGGTATCCCGTAGAGGAAGAATACATCAAAGGATTGACGGTGCAAATACTGGAAGCTGATTCAGTGATTTTGGAGTAAAAAAAAACCCCCGAGTATTCGGGGGTAAATCTATTAACGTGATATTTATATTAAACCTTAAGCAAGTTTAACATTTACCGCATTTAGACCTTTTTTTCCTTCCGTTAATTCGAAAGTTACTTCGTCATTTTCTTTGACCTCATCAATGAGACCTGTTACGTGGACAAAATACTCATTTTCCGATTCTGCGTCTTTAATAAATCCAAATCCCTTGGCGTTATTAAAGAATTTTACTGTTCCTTTATTCATTGTAATGTATTAAAAATTTTGGCTAAAGTACACTAAATATATTAATTGACGAGCTTTTTGAACTTTTTTTTATTTTTTACGTACTTTTAGTGGGACTATTATTTCCTGTAACAATAGGTGGAGCATTATGAATTTCACACTACAGAAACATATATTTAGTGCCGTATTTGTCCTGTCTTTTATATTCTTGCCGGTGTTATCATTTGCAGGCCCTAAGACAGATACGGTATATCTGGTTAATGGCGACAAGATTACCGGGGAGGTAAAACGCTTTGAGTATGGTATCCTGGTCTTCAAGACGGACGGTATTGGTACGCTGAAAATCGAATTTGACCGGATCAAAACATTCTACTCAAAACAGCAATTTACGATACAGCTTTCCAATGGGCTCAGGTTTTTCGGGTCTATTGATACTTCAGGTACTGCCGGTTATGTGAATATTCAATCAGGCAGCTTCAGGATCCCTGAACCCATATCAGGAATTGCAGAGATATTTCCTGTGAAAAGGGCCTTCTGGAAGAGATTGGACGGTGCCATCGACTTTGGCTATTCATACAGCAAGGCAAGTACGATCTCACAATTTAACTTTTCGGGAAATGTTGATTACCGGGTTCAAAAGTCATTTACACAAATTAAATTTAGCTCCATCCTTACTGATCAGACGGACAGGGATAGGATACGGAAACAAGATTATACTGCTTCCTATCAGAGGTTTTTTAAGAAAAGATGGTTTGGTGTTGCATTTGCCGGGATTCAACAAAACACAGAGCTGGGTACACAATTCCGTTCCTATGGAGGGCTTGGTGTTGGATATGATATTGTTCATAATAATCTTCATGTTTTAAACGGTGCTTTGGGATTGCTGGTATCATCTGAGAGATCAAAAGAAGATTCACTTGTCAATAGCTTAGAAGGAATAATGCGTTGGGCATACAGGATCTTCAGATTTAACCAGCCGGAGATTGATGTTACATCCTACTTCAATGTATACCCAAGTTTCACCACCCTGGGCCGTGTCCGTCTTGAGTATGAGATCAAAGCCCGCATTGAGATCTTCAATGACTTCTATTTTGGGTTGAGCTTTTATGATAACTTCGATAGTCAGCCTCTCGATGTTGATGCTGCCACTAATGATTGGGGTGTCAC
>JAGLEK010000182.1 GCA_023145125.1 Bacteroidales bacterium
GCAAGTTCAAAACCTGATTAATTATATCATGAAAAAGATTATCCTTCTCACCGCCCTTGCGGCCCTATTCAGCCTGAATATTTCGGCCCAGGGAACCACTAAGACAAGCAATCCAGACTATGCAAACTATCCATACTGGATAGAGATGATGCAGGACCAAACAGTAAATTTCTTTGACGTGCAGGAAGCATTTTATACTTACTGGGACGGACGCAAGATCACACGCAGCTCCGGTTATAAGCCCTTTAAACGCTGGGAGTATAATATGCAGTACCGCGTGAAACAAAATGGTGAGCGCATGCCTTCCAACCATGTGTGGAAAGAATACCGGAAATTCCAGGCAAATGATCCCGCTGCCAAATCACCATCAGGCGACTGGGAAAACCTTGGGCCGTTCTTTATCCCCAACGGCAAAGGCTATCGTGGCCTTGGCCGGCTGAATGCTATTGCCTTTCATCCTACAGATCCGGAAATAATATTTGCCGGGGCACCTTCCGGCGGATTGTGGATCACCGATGATGGCGGGATCACATGGACAAGCTACTGCGACGATCTGCCAACACTTGGTGTATCAAGCATTGCAGTGGACTATAACAACCCTGACATAATTTATATGGGCACAGGCGACAGGGATGCCGGTGATGCTTCAGGCATAGGTGTACTGAAATCACTCGATGGAGGAATCACCTGGGATGAGGCCAACACAGGTATTGAAAACCTGACAATAGGTAGGATGATCATACATCCCACAAACACAAATGTTCTTTACATAGCAACAACAGGAGGAATATTCAAGACTGCTGATGCAGGACAAAGCTGGACACAACAGATAATCGGGAACTTTAAAGAGATCCTCTTCAAATCAGATGATCCACAAACCTTATTTGCCTCTAAGGGTGGAGATTTTTACAAAACAACGGATGCCGGAGATACCTGGACGCAGATCACCAATGGCCTCGTCTCAGGCGCACGTGCCGTGATCGCCGTTACACCCGCTAATGCTGATGTAGTTTACTTCCTGGTTACCGAAGGAAGTGAATTCAAAGCCCAATACCGTTCCACGGATGCCGGCGAAAGCTTTACGGAAATGTCTAATTCCCCGAATATCATGAGCTGGGGATGCACAGGGGGGAGCGGCGGACAGGCATGGTATGACCTCGACATTGCGGCTGACCCGCTAAATGAAAACATAATCTTTGCCGGTGGCGTGAACTGCTTCAAATCCTCTGACGGGGGTACTACGTGGCAGATCAGCTCACACTGGTGGGGCGATTGCGGGGTACCGGCCGTACATGCCGATCTCCACATACTGGAATATAATCCCGCAGATGGAAGGCTGTATGCCGGCAACGACGGAGGCATCTACTGGACGGCCAACGGGGGCACCAACTGGACAGTGATCACCGATGGCATGCCCATCAGCCAGGTGTATAAGATCGGCCAAAGTGCAACCGTGAAAGACCTTGTCATCAATGGTTACCAGGATAACGGAACCTCCACATATGATGGCACCGGCTGGGATTTTACACGCGGAGGCGATGGCTTTGAGTGTATTATCGACCATGAAGATTCACATTTTAGTTACGCATCACTTTATTATGGCAGCGTTGTCCGCTATTACAACAATAACTCCCAGATGGTAGTTTGTGAGGATGGCAAATATGGCATAGATGAATCCGGAGCCTGGATAACTCCATTTATCCTGGATGAAAACAATGCCGACAGGATGTTTATCGGTTACAAGAACGTATGGCGTTGCGACAATGTAAAGGCGGGCAGCAGCCAGATCAGCTGGACAAGGATCTCGTGGGACCTTGCCAATAATAATGGTAAAAATATGGCTGTTCTTGAGCAATCTCCTGCAAATACAAATATACTGTATGCCGGAAGGTCGGACAATAAGGTATTCCGTACCGATGATGCCCTCAGCAGTAACCCTGTTTGGTACGACATAACAAGCAACCTGCCCCAGGTAACCACCCCGGGCGATATCGAAGCCCACCCATTCGATGAGAACATTGTTTATATCCTGCTTGGCTCCGATGTTTATAAAAGCATGGATAAAGGTTTGACCTGGATTGATATTACCGCCAATCTGCCTGACGTCCATAAAACATCCATTGCCTGGTACAAAAACAGCCAGGAAGGTTTGTACGTTAGCTCAGACCTGGGTGTGTTTTATAAAGAATCCGGCTGGAACGACTGGATATGGTTCAACCAGGGCTTGCCGGTCGATGCTTCCGTCAATGAAATTGAGATATTTTATCATGCCGACAGCGTCAGTGAAGATGTGATCAGGGCAGGCACCTATGGCAGGGGGCTGTGGGGGTCAGATATGTGGTTCGGGGCACCTGCCGCAGATTTTATTAGTAATGACACCCTCATACCTCCCGATTGCACAGTAGATTTCTTTGACGCATCATCAGGAGTACCTCATTTCTTTGAATGGACATTTGACGGAGCTACACCGCCATCCTCTGCTGAAAAAAATCCTGTCGGGATCACTTATGATACTCCGGGCACGTATATGGTTTCACTGAAAGTATGGAATGAACTGGGAGAAGATTCAGTCTCTGTAGAAGGATATATTACTGTTAGTGAAGACATTCTGCCACTTGTTGAATTTTCTGCAGATAATCAAATGCCGTGTACGGATGATATCGTCCGTTTCACTGACTTAAGCTTGCACTGTCCCAATGCATGGACATGGCAGTTTACTCCGGATAACATAACATACCTGGAAGGTACCAACGAGAACTCTCAAAACCCAATTGTGGAATTTGCAGAAACAGATTCATACACGGTTACCCTCAATGCAGAGAACTCGAATGGACAAAGCAGCCTGACAAAAACTGATTATATAGTGATCGGCGGTATGGCCTTGCCGTATAATGAAGATTTTGAAAATGGTTCATTTGCTGATGGAGGATGGACCGTTGAGAACCCTGACATGAACATTACCTGGGCACTAACCACAGTTGCCGGAAGTACACCCGGCGACCAGGCCGCCTGGGTTAATATTTTTGACTATTACTCATTCGGGCCACGGGATATATTAATATCACCACCACTTGACTTTACGAATTTCAGCACTGTCGGATTGTACTTCGATCATGCCTATGCAAGCAGGTACTCCCTGGCAGACACACTGATTGTAAAAATATCAACAGATTGCGGGAATACCTGGACAAGGTTATATGCAGCAGCCCTTGAAGAACTGGAAACCAGCCCGGAAAATGTAGAGTCATTCGCCCCGGCATCACCGGATGACTGGTGTGGAGGCGGTTACGGCAATGACTGCGTGATCCTTGACCTAACAGAATTTGCTTTAGAAAGAAATGTCAAGTTGGCATTTGAAACATTCGGACGATACGGCAATAATATCTATATAGACAACATCGCAATCTCTAATTCTGTAGGTGTTACTAACCACATCTTAGATGATAAAGAGATCCTGGTATACCCTAATCCCTCGGAGGGAACTTTCAACATCATGCTGCCTGACAGGGATCAGGCAATAAGAATGTGTGTGAGAGATGTCCGCGGGCAGCTGGTGCACAGGGAAGATATCGCCCCTGACATTGCAGTGAGCCGTTTCGATGGATCAGCACTTGAAAAGGGTATCTATATTATGAGCTTTATTTCGGATGAGATAAATGTGAATAAAAAGATCATCATCCGTTAGGGAAAAATTATAGCATGCAACTATTTTACGCAGCGGAGCTTCAGGGTGATCACTATACCCTGGACGAACAGGAATCAAAGCATCTTATCAGGGTTCTGCGTATGAAACCCGGTGATACCATCAGCCTTACTGATGGCAGCGGCAATTTGTATACCGCTGAGCTGATCAATGATGATGCCAGGAGTTGCACAGTCAGGATCATCGGTGTACAGGCAGAATACGGCAGGCGCAATTACAATATTCATGTTGCCATCGCCCCCACGAAAAATATCAACCGCTTTGAATGGTTCCTTGAGAAATCCACTGAGATCGGCATTGATGAAATAACGCCAATGATCTGCCAACGGTCCGAAAGGAAGACGGTCAAACCCGAACGCCTGAACAAGGTGATCACTTCTGCAATGAAACAATCTGTAAAAGCGTATCATCCCGTTCTTTTCGAGGCCACAACATTCAAAGATCTTATCAGCAGAAAGCACGCAGGTGAAAAATACATCGCTTACATTGAGGAAGGCACACACCCTTCATTGAAATCTTTGTACACTCCCGGAAAGGATGCTATCATCCTCATAGGCCCCGAAGGGGATTTTAGTCCGGAGGAAGTGATCATGGGCACAGACAAGGGATTTAAAACCGTCAGCCTGGGAACCAGCAGGCTCCGGACAGAAACGGCGGGGGTGGTGGTGTGTCATGCGCTGGCGCTGGTGAATAGTGAATAAAGAACAAGGAATAAGAATAAGAA
>JAGLEK010000183.1 GCA_023145125.1 Bacteroidales bacterium
GTAAGGCGAATACAGCAGCAAGTGAGCAGGGCTGCTGACGAAATGAAAAAGGTAAACGGGCAGCTGCTCATCTTTGGCAGAAAAAAGCATCCCGAAGTGATCGGACTGGCAGGAAATGCAAAAGGGATGGCCCTGATACTCGAATCGAAGGATGAACTGGATGTTGTGGACCTCAGCAGGCCAATAAGGCTGTTTTCGCAAACTACCATGGACGCCGATCAATATCTTTTTGTTTCTGATACCATACAAAAGGGGGTCAGGGAACAGCAGGAGGAACCGGACTTTATCCGCTATGATACCATTTGCCGGCATGTAACCGACCGCATCCCATCACTGGAAGAATTTGCTGAGCGATCGGAGGTGATCATATTCGTAAGCGGAAAAGAAAGCTCCAATGGCAAGAAATTGTTTAATGTCTGTAAAGAAAAAAATCCAAAGACTTTCTTCATCTCAGAGCCGGATGAATTAAAACGGGAATGGTTTGACGGGGTGAGCACTGTCGGTATCAGCGGCGCAGCTTCCACACCACAATGGCTGATGGAAAATGTAGCACGAAAAATAGAAGAGATAATCTGATGTACCTGCAAAACCTGAATATCACCAACTTTAAAAACTATGCGGAAGCGGATGCAAGCTTTTCGCCCAAGATCAATTGCTTTACAGGCGATAACGGCACAGGAAAGACCAACCTGCTGGATGCCATCTATTACCTCTCTTTCTGTAAAAGCTATTTTAATCCCGTTGACACCCAGAACATCAAGCATGAGGAAAACTTTTTTGCCATTCATGGCCAGTTTATCCGTAACGGTGATTCTTCTGATAAGGTGAGCTGTGTGCAGAGATCAGGGGAGAGAAAGCTGTTCAAACTCAACGATAAACCCTATGATCGTCTCGCAGATCATATCGGGGCCTTTCCGCTTGTGATGATATCTCCCTACGACAGGGACCTCATCAACGAAGGCAGTGAGATCAGGAGAAAACTCATCGACAGTGTCATCTCCCAGTTCGATAAAGTATACCTCGACGACCTGATCAACTATAATAAGGCTTTACAGCAGAGGAATTCTCTTTTAAAGCAATTCTCTGAAAGGAATTTCTTCGATCAGGC
>JAGLEK010000184.1 GCA_023145125.1 Bacteroidales bacterium
ATGAATGGGAATGATGCTGAAAAGCAATTCAATGATATAGTTAAACCGGCCTCTCCGGATACTGTTTTGAATGACAATACTTCGAAAGACATCACTCAATATATTTTGGGTAGATGGGAAATAGCGCCCAACAAGCGTGCATCTGAAGGATACATCGTTTTTGATGTTAACGGCACCTATGAGATGTACGAAAAATTTCACGACGGAATGGGAGTGACCAAAAAAGGAGAATATTTGCTTTACAGCAATGTTACACCTGTAAGAATAGATATCTGCCTGGAAAAATGCAATAATTCAGGGGCTGAATGGACAACTCTTTTTGGCATCATAAGAGTGATATCTGATGAAAAGCTGGAAATCCACACGTCACCTGACAGCAATTATCCTTCAGGCTTTTCTGATGACAAGTCAGATATGTATACGATGATCCTCAGCAGGTCGAAATAATCCATACGGATTATTGGCTGAACTGGTTGAACTGGTTGAATTAGTTGGTTAGTACATTCTACTGCCTGCTGCCTGCTGCCTACTGCCTTCTGTCAAATTCATTACATTTACATCAAAATTAACACCATGACACTTACAGAAAAGATCAACCATGATATAAAAGCCGCCATGCTGGCAAAGGATTCGAAAAAGCTTGAAGCTTTGCGCGCCATAAAGTCCGGCTTACTGCTGCTCAAAACAGGAAAAGGTGCCACTGATGAGATCCCGCAGGATCAGGAAATGGGCCTGTTGAAAAAACTCGTAAAACAGCGGAAAGAATCAGCAGCCATTTACAGGGAGAAAGATAGGGTTGAACTGGCTGAAGAAGAAGAGTTCCAGGCAGCTGTCATTGAGAAGTACCTCCCCGAGCAGATCAGTGGCGATGAACTTCGTGAAATCGTAAAAGGCATCATCACAGAAACCGGTGCCGAAAGCATGAAAGACATGGGCAAGGTGATGGGAATGGCCGCCAAACAACTTGCCGGAAAGGCAGATAATAAGGAGATTTCTATGATTGTTAAGGAATTGTTGGGGTAGAGAGTATCGAGTATCGAGTATCGAGTATCAAATATCGAGTATCGAATTTCGGATATCGGATATCGAATATCGGATATCGAATATCAGATTTCGGATATACCTACCGCCCACAGCCCAAAAAAAAAGCGGACAACGTCCGCTTTTTTTTATGCTCCCAACATAAGCCGTTTAAATCCGGTTACAGTCAGATCTGCATTGGTTTCTTTTAGATAATCACGAACAATTTTCTTTCCGTCGCGCACAAACACCTGGTTAAGCAGTGTGTTGTCTTTCAGGAATTTATTAAGTTTTCCCATTGCGATCTTTTCAAGCATCTCTTCGGGTTTACCTTGCTCTCGTGCCTGTTCTTTACCGATCTCTATTTCCTTTTCGATCACCGCCTGGTCAACATCATCCTTGTCAACTGCAACAGGATTCATCGCAGCTACCTGCATGGCCAGTTCGTGGCCAACCTGTACAATCTTATCTCCATCTGCAATGCTGAGTCCGAGGATAGTAGAAAGCCTGTTCCCCTGGTGGTTGTATGCAGAGGCTAAAGGAGCTTCAGTGAATTCATAGCCTCCCAGCTTGATGCTTTCACCGATCTTACCCATCTGATCTGTCACATTTTCCTCAATGGTACGGCCATTCATGTCGAGCGATAAAAGCTCTTCCATACTCTTTGGAGTTTTGGCAATGGCCAGGTCAAGGATTGACTTTGTGAAGTCGACAAAATCCTGGTTTTTGGCTACAAAGTCAGTTTCGCAGTTCACCATCACTATGGCGGCAAAGTCTCCTGCTTCATTGTTTGCTGCAAGCACAACGCCTTCGCTGGCAGCCTTATCTGCACGCTTGGCAGCAATTTTCTGTCCTTTTTTTCTCAGTGTATCAATCGCTTTTTCAACATCTCCGTCGCTTTCTATCAGGGCTTTCTTGCAATCCATCATGCCTGCCCCGGTCATTTTTCGCAGGTTGTTTACTTCAGCAGCTGTAATATTTGCCATTTTCAATTAAATTAAAATGTTTTATGTAATTATTTATTTCTTTGGTTTGGCAACCGGTTTCCTGGGGCGTTTGCCACCTTCTCTTTTCTTGGAATCATCGCCGGAACCCTCAGCTTTTACAGGCGCTTTTGCCTCTCCTTCCTTCACGAGTTTGTTAGCTTCTTCGTCCTCAAGGTCTGCATATTCTTCTGCAGCAGCGGCTTTTGCTTTTTCTTCAGCAGCAATAGCTTCATCTGATTCTTCCTTGTCTTTGCGGTCTTTCTCAACTTTCCTTTCCGAAAGTCCTTCTTCAATGGCATCTACCATGATCTTCACGATCAGATGGATAGATTTTGAAGCATCATCATTGGAAGGAATAGGAAAATCAATAAGTGTAGGATCCGAATTTGTATCGACCATTGCAAAAGTTGGGATATTCAGCTTACGTGATTCAGCTACTGCGATCTTCTCTTTAAGGATATCGACTACAAAGATAGCGGAAGGCAAGCGGTTCAGGTCTGAGATGCTACCAAGCTGTCTTTCCAGCTTTGCGCGCTCGCGGGTGATTTGAAGTTTCTCCCTCTTGGATAGGTTCTTATAAGTATCCTGGGTTACCATCTTATCGATAAATGACATTTTCCTGACAGCCTTTCTGATAGTTGCAAAGTTTGTCAACATACCACCCGGCCACCTTTCAGTAACGTAAGGCATGTTCACCCTTTTCACCTGCTCGGCTACTATCTCTTTAGCCTGCTTTTTGGTTGCGACAAATAGTATCTTTTTGCCTGACCTGGCAATCTGTTTTATTGCAGAAGCTGCTTCTTCCAGTTTTGCCACGGTTTTGTAAAGGTCGAGGATATGGATCCCGTTGCGCTCCATAAAAATATATGGTGCCATATTAGGGTTCCACTTTCTTTTCAGGTGGCCAAAGTGCACACCAGCATCTAACAATTCATCAAAATTTGTTCTTGCCATTTTTTTTATTTTTTGTTTACATTCTTTAAAAGCAATTGCCAAGTAGCATTGAGTTCAACGGTCTTGGCAATTTAGATACTAAACACGATCCGGTAACAGGTAAAATATTAACGTTTACTGAACTGGAATTTCTTACGTGCTTTTTTCTGGCCGGGCTTCTTGCGCTCAACCATCCTTGGATCTCTTTTCAGCAATCCGTTTGCTTTCAATACGGGGCGGTATTCGGGGTCAATTTTGAGCAATGCCCGAGATATAGCCAGTCGTAAAGCCTCTGCCTGGCCGGTGATTCCACCACCATCGAGGTTCACTTTAAGATCATATTTGGACTCTGTATTGGTCAGCATAAAAGGCTGCTGTATAACATATTGGAGGATGGATGTAGGGAAGTACTCTTTCCAGTCCCTGTTGTTAATAGTGAATTCTCCTTTACCCTCCTGGAGGTAAATCCTTGCAATTGCCTTCTTCCTTCTGCCTAAAGCATTAATTACGTCCATGTCTATTTATTTGTTTTTATTTTATACTCTTTGGGTTGCTGAGCTTCCTGCTTGTGTTCAGGGCCTATATAAACGTAGAGGTTCCTGAACAGCTCGCTGCCCAGCCTGCTCTTGGGAAGCATTCCTTTAACGGCATGCTCAACAAGCCTTTCCGGGAATCTATCCAGAATTTCTTTTGCAGTTCTGCTGCGCTGGCCGCCCGGGTATCCCGAATAACGGATATAGGTCTTATCATCCCACTTCTTACCTGTAAGCTTCACCTTCTCAGCATTGATGATAACCACATTGTCTCCGCAATCAACATGAGGGGTAAACTCAGGCTTATGTTTGCCACGTAATAATTTAGCAACTTCCGATGCCAGGCGTCCGAGAATCATTCCCTCCGCATCGATCAACAGCCACTCTTTATTGACCGTTTGTTTGTTTGCACTTAACGTTTTGTAACTTAATGTATCCATTATAATCCTTAATTTTCAACGTCTGTTCCTTACAACCCTCAAAAAGGGGGTGCAAAGATAGAATTAAGTTTTCTGATTACCAAAATTTATAAACAATTATTTGTTCACAAAAACTGGCAAATACGGAATTATTATTTATTCACCACGATCTTCTCATTTGCAAGCAGGTGCGACTGGTCTGAAAGCGTGATGATGTATATGCCATCAGGCAAAAATGATATGTCGAAACGGATGGTTTCACGGGTTCCGGATATGATGGCATCAAACATCTTTCTGCCATATACATCCCAGATATTTATGCTAATCTCATCACGGATGTTTAAAGCAATGATTTCCACATTCAGGATGCCTTTTGACGGGTTAGGATATATCTTCAAAATGGTGGCAGCAGATTCGTTGTCGGCCAGTCCCAGGCAATTGAATGTATGCACTGCAAACGGCACAGCCCAATCTGAATATCCGCATTCATTCATGCCACGGACGCCGATAAGGGCTTCACCGGCCCAATTCGATACCCAATGAACATCGGCCGACAAGCCATTCCCCTGGATAGTGCCGGCATCTTCCGGAAGAAGCACCCACTCATATGCATCCGTTTCAGGCACAGGCGTAGTCAAAACGTATGTGCTCAGGGTATCTGTTGTCGTACACAGGGTATCCGGGCCAACAGGCATTTGTGGGGCATCAGGTTTAAAAAGGAGTTCAATATCCAATGAGGAAGGAACTCCCATTCCACAATCGTTCACAGGGGTTACCGTAACAGCAGGATCACTCGTAAAGAGTGAAAAATTAACCAGTATAGATGTGCTGTCGCTGCTTCCATACATGCCTTCTGTCAATACCCAAAGGTAATGTGTCGCATTTGCAACAGGATCTATCTCATATAAAACCATCTCACTCCCTGCACATATATCTGCAGGGCCGGAGATATCCCCTGCATTCCCGGGGAGTTGGAAGACTTCAACAAGGACACTGTCGGTGAGTGTTTCAGTACCATCTGAAACTTCAGCATAATACATGGTCGTCTCAACGGGTGTTGCGATCGGATCGGCAATGTCGGAAGTAAAACCCGTCGGGTTTGAACTCCAGGTGTAGGTATAGCTACCCGAACCTCCTCCTGCCAGCGCCAGCAACTGGGTTTCCTCTCCGGCACATAAATATTCCGGATCAGCGGAGATACTCATATTCAATGGCCCGCCGGCAACGGTAACGATCACCTGATCGGTGGCCGGACATCCGGTTTCTTCATCGGTAACCATAAATATAAACTGAACGCTTTGCTCAAGGTTGACAGTTATTGGCTCAGCCACCTCAGGATCCACGAGGAGTTCACCGGGGGTCCAGTAATACGCGTACATGCCTGATCCGCCGCTTGCGGTACCAAACAGCTGGGTTGCATCCCCGAATTGGATCACCTGATCGTCTCCGGCATCAGCCAAAGGAGGTATATGTATCCAGATGTTGAGTGTATCAGACGGAGGTCCGATCCCACAATCATTAAAAGAGGTAACAAATAACTTTGCCTGGCCGGTAAAACTGTTATCCCAGTCAATCTCAGCATCCAGCCCATTATTGTATACTACACCGGCTGACTCAGGCAGCAGGTACCACTGATATCCCAATCCGAATGGTGCAGCAATGGCAATATAATCGCTATTGGGAGGATCCTGACACAATTGATTCGCACCGGCAGGTTGTCCCGGGCTTCCGGGAAGCGGGCTTACAATTACCGTGAGGCTGTCAGAGAATGGGCCATATCCGCAATAATTCAGTGCACGTACATAAACCAGGGCCTCTCCTGCAAATGAAGGATCCCATACTACCTCTGCCAGGATTCCGTTACCGCTGATAAGGCCGGCACCGGCAGGGTCCAGATGCCAGTCATAGGTCTCTGCCCCTGATATCGGAGGGATAACGTATGCGGAGGTTGCTGTCCCCTGGCAAACATCTGTTGGCCCGGAAATAATTCCCGGTGCGCCGGGCAATTCGATAACAAGAACCTCCCGGGAAAAAGTTGCTGAAGTGACCCCGTTTTCAGTCACTGTCAAACTAACAATCTTCAGACCATCTGTATCCCAATAAATTACATACGGCCCCTGTCCTGATCCTGAAACAACCACCGCACCATCGAAATCCCAGTTATACTGCGCCGCAGAGGATGCATTACCGGTATATGTTACCGTAGCTTCATCAAACAAACACAGGGAATCGACAATGGTAAAGCTTGCCGTGGGCACAACCATAACCGTTATCGATGAAGAGAATTCCGATCCGCTGTAATTATGATCGATAGCCTGCACTGAAGCGTGATATTCTCCAAATTCCAAATCGGTCAGCAACCATGAAGTGTTACTGCCGGTATTTCCTGTACCAACAACTTTTCTATAGCCTGTATTCAAATCTGCCAGAGGAGAAAAGATATCTGCATTGCCTTCCAGGGTCCCCATCCTGATATTATAATTCAGGCCTGAGGAGGGTGTATTATCATCTGTAGAAGCATTCCACCCGAACAAAACCTCATGCCCGTCTAATTCATAATCCAGGCTTGTAGGGGCATCGGGAGGAAGATTGGTCGCAGTGGTCTCATTTCTGTAAATGACAGCATTCTCATTAACCACGCCAAGCGGGTTTGATATATTTCCGCACACCAGCAGATCAAGGTCAGAATCATTATCATAATCGCCACAAACGATGGCATTGTCTTCGACACCGGGCAAGGAGATCGCGTTCATCAGGAACTGATCATTGCCAATATTTACATATAATTCAAGGTTTGCAGGTTTTTCGGGCATGGGCGGCCCACCCCCGCTGATAATTACATGACTCCCCGCTATAAGAAAGTCCAGATCTCCGTCATTTGTAAAATCACCCCAGATAGCAGAACCATTAAGGATACCGTTAAATGATCCGGCCAATGAGGAAAAAGCACTGCCGGAAAGGTTGGTATAAACCAGGGTTTGGGGGATATCATCCAAATCTGAACCCGACAGAAGCAGGTCAGGAAATGTGTCGTTATTATAATCTCCCCAGGCTGCTGAAGAATTTTTCAGCCCGCTGATGCCGGCTCCCATCTCAGTGAAGTTGCCGTCATCGTTAAGATATATGATGCTATGGGGAGACTGCACATCATCCTCTCCTGTAACAATGAAATCAAGGTCAAGGTCAAGGTCCAGATCACTCAATGCAATGCTGCCACCCGACAGCCCTGTGAATGCCTGCCCGGACTCGGTAAAAGTGCTCCCATCTTCATTATTGTATATAAGGGTCACAGGATTTTGCGAATCATCCAGGCCTGAAACGAACAGGTCAGCAAATCCGTCATTGTTATA
>JAGLEK010000185.1 GCA_023145125.1 Bacteroidales bacterium
TTGGGATGCCAATACTGTCCAACCAGCAAGCTGGTTTTTTCCCACCTGAGTTTTACAAATGCATGGCGCAGCCTGAACCCGTTAACGTCGCTGTTGATTTGTCCGAAGAAAGCACCTTCGATCACACCTGAGGTTTTAGCACCGAGTGCATCCGGACCGGTAATGGTTCCGCGAAGCCTGGTCTGGATCGACAGCATATTAAAATTTGCTTTCGCATTGATGTCATTTCCGTCGGCATCCAGTCTTTCATTGGTGGGGTAGAGGAGGAAATGCCCATCACGAGCTGCAACAGTTTGCCTTGAATCCCAGAAAATATCTGTTTTTACAAAACCTGAGAATTTTATCCCAAATTTTGGATTATCCTGGGCAATTGTGCTTGCAGCAATGATCCCTGAAAACACTAAGAGGAATAGGCCTTTTTTCATAATTAACGCTTGTTAAATTTATTTGTTAATTAATTAACAGTTAATTTATTAGGGGAACAAAATTAGTATATTTTTCATAAGATAAAAATCGAGTTTGTGATATATGTAGCAGGGCGTAAGTGGCATGATATCAGATGATTAACTGGTATGCTTACAGGAGTGTAAATCATTTATTGGATGTAATAGGCAGTAACTCAGAGCATTAGGCGGGAAATAAAGGCTAGTTGAATTTGATGAAAGACTGATAATTTAGACGCGTTTTAAATTAAATCATGCTTGAAGCAGGCACTTCAATATGCCCTGAACATCTTATTTGTAAAAGGTTTTGGAAAAAAAAGGCAGCGATGTCATGCATGCTGCCCTGTAATATTTTTTGATTCTAAATTACATAGATTCAACAAGTTCGTCCGTAAGTTCCATATTATGGAAAACGTTTTGAACATCATCATCCTCTTCAAAGGCTTCGATCACTTTCATGATCTTTTTGGATTCTTCCAGGCTCAGGGTACTTGTATCCTTCGGAATCCTGCGTAATTCGGCATTTTCGGGTTCAATGCCGAGGTCATCGAGTTTCTTCATTAAGGACCCGAAGTCTTCCATAGCCGTAGTAACGGTGATAAAACCTTCTTCCATCTCGATATCTTCTGCCCCGGCATCGATCATCTCCAGTTCAAATTCATCCTGGTCGAGATCCCCCAGGGGGATGGTGAAAACACCTTTGCGGTCAAAAAGAAAACTAAGGGAGCCATTCGTACCGAGGTTACCACTGAACTTATTGAAGATGGAGCGTACATTGCTCACGGACCTTTGCTGGTTATCGGAGGTACATTCAACATATACTGCAATGCCGTGTGCAAGGTAACCCTCGAAAGTATATTCAGAAAAGCTGCTGGCATCTTTATCTTTTCCCTTGTTGATGGCCCTTTCGATATTGTCTTTGGGCATACTGGAGCCCTTGGCGTTGGCAATGGCCAGGCGCAACCTGGGGTTTCCTTCAGGGTCCGGGCCGCTTTCTTTCACTGCAATGGTGATCTCCTTGATGATCTTTGAAAATATTTTTGACCTCTTGGCGTCGTTTGCACCCTTTTTCCTCTTGATGGTAGACCATTTACTGTGACCGGACATGATGTTCGTTATTTAGAGTTGAATCCTTTAATTTCTAACTACAAAGATATAAAAAAAGAGGTTACTGGATACTGGATACTGGATACTGGATACTGGATACTGGATACTGGATACTGGTTACTGGATACTGGTAGTGCCTAATTGGAATGAAAAGTGAATAAGGAGAAAGTATTTTGCCAGCAGAAGAATTCAAATATAATA
>JAGLEK010000186.1 GCA_023145125.1 Bacteroidales bacterium
CTTACATCAAATATCCCGCTCCAGTCAACTGCCGGCATGGCAATGCTGAGGATCCCTTCGGGAAGACTATCATGAAAAGCCGTGGAAAATTCAGCAATATAATCCAGCATGTTGCCCCCCTGAGAGGAAGGCACCGCTTCAAAATCAAAGCTAACGCCATGGGCACCACGCTGTTTGACAAGCGCAATAAGGTTGTTTGTCAGGGTTTCCCTGGACTGGGGGTTATTAAAAAAGATGCTTTGTCCTGAGAAAAGTGTTACACACAGATGGACACGCGTCCCATTCGCAAATGCTGAGTCGATGGCGGACGATGTAAGCCAGTCATAATATGAGGTGGCCCCTCCCGTTTCAGGATCCACATCGTATGAAAAATAGCAGAGGTCGCTGAGCAGCTCCCACTGGTAATTAAGGTAGTTCGAACCTCCCCAGTAGGGATGGTAGCCGAATACGATCTTGTCAAGGCCGGAAGCATTGACCTCCACCCTGTCATCCATGACCTCAAAGCCACTTAATGCATCATACTCCTCCAAGTACTTGAAACCAAGCTCGTGATATTTCTCCGCTTCTTCCATGTGTATGGAAGTCTGCGAAAAAATAGTTGCCGGTATCAGCAGGAAAATGCAAAAAACAGACCTCTTGATCATTAATCTATGATTGTCATTTCTTCGATCAGATGTGTAGCACCCGCAAACTTATCAATGATAAACAGGCAATAGCGGATGTCGATAGAGATATTCCGGCACATTTCCGGATCATATACGATATCGCTCATGGTCCCTTCCCAGCAACGGTCGAAGTTGATGCCCAGCAGTTCTCCATTATCATTAAGCAGCGGGCTGCCGGAATTACCACCGGAGGTATGATTGGTCGCTGTAAAGCATACATGCATACTTCCGTCCTTGTCGGCATAACGCCCGTAATCCTTATTCTCATACAGCTCCTTGAGCCGGTCTTCCACCACATAATCATAGATTTCAGGATCTTCCTTTTCCATGATCCCTTCAAGGGTTGTAAAGTGCTTATATGTGACAGCATCCCGGGGTTCGAAACCTTTTACTTTTCCATAGGTCACCCGCAGGGTGAAATTGGCATCCGGATAAAAGCGTTCATCAGGCTTGAACTCCATCAGCCCTTTCATATATATCCGCTGCAGGCTATCGTCTTCGGCATAATATTTCCTGACCAGGGGACGGATGTCCTTATTATATTTATCTGCAAAGGCAGTGGCCAGAATGTATGCAGGATCTTTAAGTATGTCTTTATACTTTTTCCTCTTGAACTTGTCAAGAAATGCGATCACCGATTCCTCGGAGCCCATAAATGAATTGTCATAAACATAATCGGCATAAGCAATGATATCACCCTTGAACTTTTTTTGAACTTCATCCAGTTCATCAGGCATGAAATCCGGATCAGCCATGTCGAAGTATGCCGTGATCATGGCAATGAATGTTTTCCTGTCGAGGGCCTGATGGTAATTTTTAAAATATGACGGGGCTGATTTTTTTAGCTGATCTACAATCTTCTGTATGTCTTCATCGGTGACTTCCTTGTCTTCAGATTTTTTTACCAATCCGGAAAACGATCTTGCATAGCGCAATATCTCAATGCCGAAGGCTGATTCCGACAACAATGTCAATTCTTTTTCAATTGTCGACAACTCATTATAAATGCCATTAAAAGCATCGATGATCCCCCCGTATTGCTCTTTCCTGCCGGGATCGGCATTGGCCCATTCGATAAAGGCTTTTTCTTCGGCTTCTTTTGCGGCAACGACTCCGGTGCGTTCGATGCCTTTGTTCTCACCGATCCATTTTTTCCATCCATTGGCTATTCCTGCTGCCTTGGCGGAATATTGCAGCCGTATCAGGTCATCCCTGTCGATATAGCTGTTGATGATATCCAGACGCTTGCCACGCAAATCGATACGAATGGGATTAACTACCTCAGCAATATGTTCCACCCTGCAGGCAGGGATATATTGCTGGGTCGAGCCCGGGTATCCGAATACGAAGGTAAAGTCGTCCTCTTCAACTCCCTGTATGTTAATCGGGAAATGAAATTTTGGTTTGTAGGGCACATTGTTCTCAGAGTATTTCGCCGGCTGGTTGTTTGAATCGGCATAGATCCTGAATACTGAGAAGTCGCCCGTATGACGCGGCCACATCCAGTTGTCGGTATCGCCACCAAATTTACCAATGTTTGAAGGCGGGGCTCCCACCAGGCGCACATCCTCATAGGTTTCGGTGATGAACATATAAAACTCATTGCCATGATAAAAAGGTTTCACTCGTGCTTTATAATGCGTGTCTTTCACGGCTTCTGCTTCCAGTGTATCTGCATTTTCCTTTAATTTCTCCGCACGCTCAGCCTCGTTCATGTCAGAGGTCACACCCTCCAGCATTCTAACCGTCACATCCTCCATTCGCACCAGGAAGGTGACAGTAAGATTGGGATTCGGCAATTCCTCTTCCCTGCTCATTGCCCAGAAGCCATCGGTGAGGTAGTCATTCTCCAGTGAGCTATGTCGCTGGATAACCCCATATCCGCAATGGTGGTTGGTCAGCAGCAGGCCCTGGTCGGAAACGATCTCAGCTGTACAGCCGCGTCCGAAGATCACAATGCCGTCCTTCATAGAACCATGGTTGATACTGTAAATATCTTCAGCAGTGAGCTTAAAGCCCATATCCTGCATTTCCTTTTCATTCATCTGCTCGAGCAAAATCGGTATCCACATGCCTTCGTCGGCACGGGAAAGAAAGAAGCTGAACAGGAGTGTTAGAGAGAGAATTAGTTGTTTCATAAGCTGGTTGCTGGTTACTAGATACTGGATACTGGATACTGGATACTTGTTACTGGATACTTCGTGCACCGAAGCTTTAGCG
>JAGLEK010000187.1 GCA_023145125.1 Bacteroidales bacterium
AGGTCAGTGACCATCACTTTTCCACCCTGGAGTATCTCTTTGGTATCTGTATCCTGCAGGAAATATACCAGTTCGCATTCTTCCGATACCCATGTTTCGTCCATGGTGAACGACTCTTCAACCTCGATATAATCATTAGCGGCTACGTCAACCACTGTACCATTTTCATCAGGCATCATCAGCCTGGTAACAAAGTTCAGGTGGTCCTGTCCCTGCCAGCTCTCAGGAATATGGGATTCGGTAAGAACAATATGCAGAACCACATTCTGGTTCATGGCAGGCCCCAGCTTGCTGATCGTACCAAGTACAGTATATTCACCCGGAGAGGTCATGCTTCCATACAGGCCGACTTCAAAAGCGGTCCTGATGTCCGCACGGCCTTCAAAGATCGGCAGGTAATTAGGGTACATGCTCTGTGTAGCACTTCCACCAACAAAACTTATAACACCATCAAAAACAGCTGTTGGATAGCCAGCGATGCCATAATAATCATTACGTGCATCAGAGTATGTATTTGCATAAGGATCGCCATTGTGGTTTTCTATAACCGCAACATTGTGTCCATTGTCGATCAGGTCGTCGGCACCCATAGCTGCACCCGGGCAATATCCGCACCAGGTACCTGTACCAATCTCAAGCAATACCATACTGCGTTCAGAGGTATAGGTGTAGATATACCTGTTGTTGGTGTCATTGCTAAGATTCATATCTCCATCCAGGCTTGTGAATACAACCACGTTATAGAGCTCGTTGGCAGTTGGAAGAATGAAGCCGGAGAAGGCAGCTGTTGTTTGCTGTCCGTTGACGAGGCCGTTAATAATCTGTGTTTCTGTATACAGCAAATCGTCTGTAACGCCATCATAAATCTCCAATGTTACATCAAAGGCTTCAGTATTGAGCCCTACATTGCTTATTGTAGCATCTGCGATATATTCGTCGCCCATATCGAAATAGGTTCCTCCATTAATGCTTTTGGTAGCTACGTCGTGATCCAGGGGCACATACAGCGTGGCATCATCAATATACCAGTCGTTAATGTTGTATGAATCACCTGAAAAGTAGAAAGCAATTTCGAAATCGGCGGCACCAACATCACTGTTGGTGATTTGGAAATCAACCAGTTCCCCCGGAATACTGCCTGATGGATTAGCCAAATCCCAGACTGTGGTCCAGGCTCCACCGGCTGAACGTGTAGCCACACCCAGAGTATAAGCTCCTCCATAGTGATCAACCATGTGCCTGAAACTGAATCCCAGGGAGGTATTGCCTGCGGTATTGGTTTGCGGTGAGATCAGGTATGATTCACCATTAAATTGTGGAGTCCATGTGAACCTTGCTTCAGGGGCAATACCCCCGGCATTGTTTGAAGTATTTTGTGACCAGTTGCCGGCATGGTCATCGATGCTCCAGCCTGCCGGTGGCATACCGCCGCTGAAGTCTTCGGT
>JAGLEK010000188.1 GCA_023145125.1 Bacteroidales bacterium
GATATTCGATATTTGATATTACCTTAGAAGCATTACGGTGCCGGCGGTTTTAACCGGCCTGGTGCCGTCATCGCTTACTGTATTGTAGTCGATCCTCCAGGCATAAACGCCAAACGGGGCCGGCTGATTCCTGATCTCTCCGTCCCAGCCGGTACCGAGGTCTCTTGATTCAAAGACCATTTGTCCCCACCGGTCGAATATCTGCAAACGGTAATCCTGAACGGCATTGAACGGAACCACAGGTTTAAACTCATTGTTGATGGTACTGGAAGGCTTGAATGCATTTGGAACATAGAGCTCATAAAGAATCACAATCACAGTATCGGTATTAAAGCAACAGTGGGTATTCTGAACTTCCACCCAGTATTCGCCGGTTTCCGTCACGTAGATCTCACTGGCGGTGGAGCCTGTACTCCAGAGATAGCTTGCCCATTGGTCGCCAACACTCAGGCGGGCAGCATCACCTTCAAATATATATATCGTATCCACACCAAATGTCACATCGGGCAAGGGATACACAGTAACTGACTCGGTATAGGTATAATCGACTCCTTCATATGATTCGGTCACTGACACCTGGTACTGGCCTACATCAGAAAAAGCATGTGTAGGCTGCAGGTAGTTCGCTGTCGATGAAGTTCCCTGAGGATCTTTGAAATCCCATGTTGCATCATCAATGCCGGCCTGATTGGTAATATTAAAAGATGTCAGGTCATTAATACAAATGCTGTCGTAGGTAAAGTGCGGCCAGTCGACGAAAGTCTGCACCACATTTGGCAATCCCCAAAAACTTTCCTTCCCTCCGAGATAGAAATCAACATCAGAAACGCCATCCATCCTGTTATAGTTGCATGCCATCCCTGCACGGTTCGGGTTATATATCACACTCAAATTATCAGAATGTGCAGCGGCATTAATGCTTTTTGCCAGGTAGATCCTGCCATCGATGCCCAACTGCAGGCCCGCGTACCTGAATGCATCTGTTGAAGTATGAACCAATGTTGCAGTCCCGAAAATATCAGAAGAGTTCAGGTCGAACTGGTATAATTCCGATGGAAATGCCGGAATGATGTTAGCATAATCCAGGGTCGACAAATATACTTTTGAATTATCAGGTGAGAACTCAAGCCCGTAAGCCCCCTGATAAGATGCCGGTGACGTGATAGCGGCTGTAACTTTTCCTGTTTCTGTATTGAAATCAAAAATCTCCACCATCTCGCTGGCGTATAAGGATACTGCAAGGCGAGATCCATCCGGGGAAGCTTTCATAAACCCCAGCAGATTATTATCACCACTATGTACGGAACCGGCAGTACTAGACACATAGTTAGTATTAACACCTCCTGATGTTACCCGGAAAGCACAAAATTCATTTGATCCCCATCGGTGGGATATCAACCAGAAATCATTTCCATTGGCATGCTTGACTGCAGTAAGCCTGCCGTCCATGCCATCAGGGATCAGATTGGTATTCAGGCTGGCGATTGCACCCTGGCTTTCAAAACTGCTAAACCCCACATAGGTATAATTAAGTCCCTTATCACCGTTGATGTTGCGGTATGAATCTGAGGTAAAAATATAGAATTTGAGCGGATCACCCGGCTTAGGAACGACGATTGCAGGCTGCGTACAGGAATAATGACCATAAAGGCCATCCCCCATGATATCAAAACTTCTGTTAAAAACCTGCTTGCCGTTGGTCATAAACATCAGGTTTCCTGCACTGTCGGAGATCACTGCCGGGCTGATCGGGGTCTGAAATTCATCCGGCTGAGAAGTCTCGGCAAAAGCATCTCCGGAATTAAAATTCATTCCGGCAAATACGCCGAAATACCATAAGCCGGCTTCCTTCATATCACGCTTACAGTTGGTATGGTCCGGGAAGGGATTTTGTGCCTGGATGCCTTGAAAGGGCAATGTAGCTAAAAGTAAAATCAGGATAATTAGTCTGCTTTGGGCCTTCATCAATACTATCTTTCAATTAATTATTGGATTAAAATCTTCTCTGTATGGTAAACATTTTTTCCTCTGATTATGAGGAAATATATTCCCGGAGGCTGATCTGACAGATCCAGGGTTTCAGCAATGATCCCGTTTGCGTCGGGCATGTATTTATGATCGCCCAGGCTTATTCCAATGGCGCTTCGCACATGCACTTCCATCTCATCCGACACACCCCCGATATAGATATTTACGGTTCCTGTAGTAGGATTGGGGTAAACCTGCAGGTCAACACTGTTAGGGTTCTCTCCGATACCAACACAATAATCATAATCAAAGATCACGGTGACGCCGGTATCTGCCTGGCAGCCTTCTGCATTCATCACATTCACTGAAATGTACTGCGGATCGTACCCAAGTCCGGTGGTGCCAAGCGTTGTATACCTGTTGGTATCGCCATTCGACCAGAGGTATGATGCACCTTCATTTCCTGCATCAAGGGTAATGGTTTCATGAACGCAAACAAACTGCACTTCATCACCCAGTTCAATAACCGGAGCCGGGTCGACAGTCACCGTCACATACCCGAAGGTTTCGTTGTAACCATCATTAACCAGCACGTAGAAATAATAGGTATTTTCTTCGTAAAGTGTCAGGCTAAAGCTTTCATCAGTGGGCAAGGTCATTTCAGGTTCGGAGGTCCATATGTAGGTATAATCGCCTGATCCCCCACCGGCATTGGCATGCAGCCAGAATGTTTCACCAATGCAGAAAACTGAATCCGGAAATGAGCTGGGATTAGCAGACAGGAAGCCACCTGTTACCTCCACGATCACCTGATCGGGATCAGCAGCTGCGCACCCGGTTTGCTCATCCTCTACTGTGAGGAAGAATGGAGTTGTTTCATAAAGGTTGGTAGTTTGCGGGTTTTGCGTTGCCGCATCCACCAGTTTCTCCACCGGTGACCAATAATACAGGTAATCGCCGCTGCCTGTGTTGGCCGAGCCCTCGAGGAAAGTATATATCCCATGCGGGATACTCTGATCTTCGCCGGCATCGGGTACCGGTAAGGGATGAACAGTTACCTGCACATCTCCCTCAGCAAAGATATATCCATCAAATATCTGAAGGTGATATGTTGTATTTTCAGTTGGTGTTACCACCGGAGTTTCGAGGGTAGAATTAAAGCCTTCAGGTGTTGAAGTCCAGATATAATCATAGCTGCCTGATCCCCCACCGGCACCGGGAGACAGGGTAACAGCATCGCCACTGCATACGACGGTTGGATTGGCACTTGGATTTGTTGTAAGCGGCCCGCCTATCTCCCCGACAAAATAAGGGCCTGCAAGTGCCGTACAGGTATTCTCATCAACAACTTCCAGGGTATAATACCCGGTAGGTACCCCTATAAGGTCAAGATCGCTGCCAACCACACTTCCCAGGTCATCGGCCCAGGTGTATTCCTCTATCGTAAAGGGTGAGTTTACCACGATGTCAGTGACAGAGCCATTGCTTGCACCATAGTTGGAGGAGGTAATAATAATGTTATCATCATCGATCTCCGGCACGCCATATTCTTCAACCTCCCAGGGACCGCCGTAAGTAATACAATCCATCAGGTCATGCACTTCCAGGGTATAGGTTTCGGCCGGAACATCGATAAGGTCAATTTCATTTCCCACGACAGTTCCGTAAGAGTTTTTCCAGACATATGTGAGAGCTGTCTGTCCACTTGCCGAAAGGCCGGTTATGGAGCCATTATCCATACCACATGTTGCCGGGTCGATCTCCAGTCCTGATGTGGTTAATGTGGGAGCGCCAAGATCCAGGGTAAAGGGGATGTCGGCATCGTAAACGGGGTTGTTACAGGCATCGACGATACTGGGGAAAATGGAATAAACATGAAATATATATTCCCCGTTACTGGAAAATGGGGGATCGATATATAAGGTATACTCTTTCTCCCATGTACCACCCAACCCGCATGCAATACCCTGAACATCTGTAACAGTATAAGGGCCACCCGGTCCGGAAATACCAAAAGCTGATGGCGCAACCCTGTCACAGCGTACGTTTTCATCCCATAAAAATCGCAATGTGTTTGTACTGCAACCCTGAACCTCGTCAGCGAATATCTCTTCGATCTCAGGTGAGACATCGTCATAAATCTGGGCTGTGGACATGGAGAAATCAAGGGAGTAGCCTGATTGATTAGTAGATGACCAGTTACTGATATTGATCACAAAGATCTGGCCTTCAGTAACCGGGATCATGGCACAAAATGGAGAACCTGTAGAATTATGGCATGGTGCATTGTTATTCCCATTAGGTCCGGTAACGCCGGGTGTGGCTGACCAGTTGCAGCTTACCTGCAAACTTGAAGTTTGTGAATAAATATCTTCACAACGAGCATCCGTCAGGTCATAAACTACCCAATCATAATCATTACCTAAATTATTTGGAGTAACCTCAAATCCCATCAGGCCATCGCTCTGCACAGTAACATAATACCAAACACAATTCTTTTCTCCATCAAGCATGCAGTTATTCGGGCACCCGCTTCCCCCTGAAGGGATCTCATTGGGGTAGTTTCCTGACCCTAAATAGGTGTTGGGCTGGTAATAATACCCCTCGCATACCGGGATCGCACCCATGCAATCCTGATCTGTGGGGATCTGTGCAGCTAGAGGAAATGCTGAAAGAAATGCTATAAAAGCAACAAGAACTTTAACAAGGTCGGGTTTCATGCAATTTGATTAACGAAATAACTAAATGATCTGGCTAACAACGACAAAAATAACATTTTTCTTATTGTATGACCAGTTCTGTAGTCAATAATGCTCCGTTCGTGTGAATCTGGAGAAAATATATGCCTTTGGGCAGGCCGGAAAGATCTACCTGCTCAAGCATGTTACCATCCGCTGAGGGCGTGTATCCATTGCGGTATTGCACCTCTCCGAGGACGTTAAAAACACGTACTTCCACACGGCCTGATACATCAAATACCTCGATCATTATTTTTCCTGTACTCGGATTTGGAAAAACATTTGCATCCAGAGCCTGTTCACTTTCGTCAATGCCAAAGCAATAATCATAGTCGAAGATCACGGTGACGCCGGTATCTGCCTGGCAGCCTTCTGTATTCATTACGCTCACCGAAATGTACTGCGGATCGTACCCGAGCCCGGTAGTGCCAAGCGTTGTATAGCGGTTGGTGTCGCCATTCGACCAGAGGTATGACGCACCTTCATTTCCTGCATCAAGCGTAATGATCTCATGCACACAATAGTACTGTATATCTGCACCCAGGTCGATCACCGGTGAAGGATCTACCCTTACTTCCACATATCCGAAGGTTTCGTTATAACCATCATTAACCTTTACATAGAAAAAATAGGTTCCGGCCGTACCCAGTGTCAGGCTGAAGGATGCCTCAGAAGGTAACACCATGGCAGGCTCGGAGGTCCATATATAGGAATAATCTCCTGATCCGCCGCCTGCATTGGCAAATAACCAGAAGGTTTCGCCAAGGCAAAACACTGAATCCGGAAAAGAACTGGGGTTTGTACTCAGGATGCCTCCTGTGATATTTACAACTACCTGGTCAGGTTCCGCGCTGATGCAGCCTGTCTGAGCGTCTTCAACTTCCAGGAAGAATGGGGTGGTTTCATATAAATTTTTCGTTTGCGGATCCTGAACTGTTGCATCTTCCAGCTTTTCCACCGGGGTCCAGTAATAATCATATACACCGCTGCCAATGCTGGCCGATCCATCAAGGGATGTATAGATGCCGTGTGGGATACTCTGGTCTGCGCCTGCATCGGGCACCGGTAATTGATGGACAGTCACATCTACACTGTCTCTGATCTGAAGGTCATAATCAGTAATTAAGATATAATACCTGGTACTGACCAATGGAGCAACCACCGGATGTTCCAGCCCAGATGTAAAGCCCGCCGGCATTGAGGTCCAGGAGAATTCATAAGTCCCTATCCCACCCCCGGCGCCGGGTGAAAGTATGGAAGATTCCCCTTTACAGATCACATCCGGATCTGCTGAAGGGTTAGCGGTGAGGGGACCGCCGATCTCACCGACAAAATAGGGCCCGGTGAAGGCTTCACAGGTGTTCTCGTCGACCACAGTAAGATCGTAATAACCTGAAGGCACGCCGGCAAGGTCGAGTTCGCTGCCAACCACAGTGCTTGCGTCATCGCGCCAGATATACTCTTCTATTGGAAAAGAAGATGTGATGATGATACCGGATATCGACCCGGTGCTTGATCCAAAGTTTGATGAGGTGATCACAATACCACTATCATCAATCTCAGGTGCACCGATCTCCGCCACATCGTATGGCCCACCATAGGTGATACAATCCTGGAGGTCATATATTTCGAGAGAATAACTGCTTGCCGGAATGTCAACAATATTAAGTGTATTGCCAACAATGGCACCCTGCGCATTTTTCCACACATAGGTGAGGTCGGATTGTCCCGTAGCGAGAAGCCCGGTGATGGAGCCATTGTCCATTCCGCAGGTTGCATCTTCGATGATCAATCCTGATTCATCGAGAACAGGTGCACCCAGGTCCAGCACAAAGGGAATCGTATCTGAAACGGCCAGGTTGCCGCACGCGTCCTGAATGGCCGGGAAGCCTATTGTCATGTAAAGCGTATAGGTACCATTGGATGTAAATGGATGATCAACGGTAAGGGTGAATTCCTTTTCCCACTCACCTCCTACTGCACATGCGGTGCCAAATACTTCTGTTACCTGGTAAGGGCCACCAGGGCCTTCGATCATAAATTGAGATGGAGCAACCCATTGGCAGGTTACATTTTCAGTGAAATGGATGGTGATGTCAGTTTCACTGCATCCATTCACCTCGTCGGCATCAATGGTTAATATTTCCGGGGGTACGTCATCGAAGATCACCGCGGTTGACTCACTGAAATCCAGAGTATAACCACCGGCTGCTCCTGACCCCCAATTGCTTACATATAATACAAAGGTTTGTCCGGCAAGCACCAGCAGATCGGCATTCCATCTAAATGTACCGTTTGTCCCGCAGATATTGCAATCGATGGTTCCGCCGTAATTTGAATTCATTCCGGTTTCATTATCAAAAGCTGCCGAATTACAGCTCACCTGCAGCGTATTTACAAGGGAATATATCTCTTCGCACCTGCCATCGGTCAGATTAAATACTGCCCAATCATAATCATCGGAATAAACATCGGGTTGAATGGTAAACCGTAGCAATCCGCTCTCCTGCACGGTAAACATGTACCATGCGCTGTTCCATTCACCATCGAGGCAATTGTCAGGGCAACACAATGTGCAATTCGACGGGTTACAATCAGGTATCTCGTTAGGGTAGTTACCTGTACCTGCATAAATATTAGGTTCATAATACACATCCTGGCACACAGGGATAGCACCCAGGCAATCGCCCACGGTAGGCGTCTGGCTATATACGGAATTCCCACTCCATATAACTATCATCAGGACAGAAGTGAATAATAGCTGAATGTATTGTATTGCTTTTTTCATAGGCATATTTTTACCCTCATGGCCTTTTGACGAATTCTCCACTAAATTACTGCATTTTCAATGAAAAAGGAAACAATAGGCTCAAAATTATATAATAAAGATATGAACGGGGGGCGGGGGGCGGGATGTGGATTAATAACCTGAATTAAGCTATTGTGTTTGGAATAACTTTAAAAACATTGTACTTTCACCTTCTTAAATTTTTAAAACATAAAATCCTGAGTCAGCCTCAAGATCTATAACACGGCCAGAACAGGTCATTTATTGCAGTTTAAAATTTAACCTAAAAGACTAACCAATGAGATACTTTACTGTTTTACTAGCTCTGATCACAACCATCGGATTACTATCATGTGAAAAGACAGAAGATAAAAACCCGCCGGTGGCCATATTTGCAATTGTCCCGGCAACAGGGCCATTTACTGAAGTTTTTACTTTCAACTCCCATGACAGCCATGATGTAAATAATCCCGGGGAAAATCTGAAAGCTCGTTGGGATTTTGATGGCGATGGCACCTTTGATACAGAATATTCACTTAACAAAGGTATCGAGCATCAGTATGATGCGGCTGCCCACTACAATGTTATTCTGGAGGTTATCAACTCAGAAGGATGGACAGACCTGGAAGTGCATACCCTCATCGTGTATGCGGACAGCGTACCTCCCACAGCATCTTTTTATGCCGAGCCTGACAGCAGCAGCGTAAACACCATATTCTACTTCAATGCAGGCGCCAGCACTGATCCATATACTTCTGTGGAGGATATGTTTTTCCGCTGGGACTGGCAAAATGACGGAACCTGGGACACGCCTTTTTCAAGCGATTCCGCTATTTATTATAAATATGATGTTCCGGGAGAATACAGGGTCCTTGTTGAAGTAAAGAACAGTTTTACCTTGACCGATACGACCAGCAGGAAGATTATTGTTTATGATATGTAGGTTTGGACTGCAGTCCATATTACTTTTACCACCAAACATTATTCAATTAGTTTTTTAATAATGAGGTTATTATTAACGTTATTCATATTTGCATCACTGAGCCTTAATTCTCTTGCCCAATATAAAGTTGAAGGAACAATATCAGGGTACCTGAACAAAAATCTCATTTTACTGGAATACTTTGGTGACAAACACATATTTATAGACTCTACCGGTACAGATGACAGCGGATGGTTTAGTTTCGAGCTGAGAAAGGATGCGCCCGCCGGTTTATATTCACTGGCTATCGACAATTCACCTCTTTTCAATTTCATTTTCAACACGGAAAATATCATTCTGAAATTTGAACCTGACGGGTTCAGCCCACCGGAATTCATCCAATCAGTTGAAAACCTCATCTATTACGATTACCTGGCCCAAAGCGCTCAATATGATCAAAAAGCCGGTATGCTGATAGATATCCTGCAATATTATCCTAAAACCGATTCTTTCTATTTATTCACCGGAGAGCATTTTGAAAACCTGCAGGCTGCACACAGGGAGTACACAGATCGCATCATTCAAGCTTATCCCGCAACACTGGTATCGCATATCGTCAGAAGCGACAGGCCCGTGGTGATACCAAAAGATATGATCTGGGATGATTATCTTTCATTTAACCAGTCGCATTATTTTGATGATGTGGATTTCGGGGATACTTCCCTCATAAACACCAATGTGTTCACTGCCAAGGCCATCGATTACCTTGGGTTTTACTCGATCAACAGCCAGAATAAGGAGCTGCAGGAACAAGTTTTCATCAGGGCTGTGGATACAGTTTTGCTTAAGGCCATGGAAAATGGCAAAGTGTATGATTTCCTGATGCAATACCTTATTGAAGGTTTTGAGATGTATGGCTTTGATCGTGTGATATCGCATATCGCAGAGAACTATGAACCGGCCAATATCTGTGTAAATGAAGACCGCAAGTCGGAGCTTCAAAAAAGGATGGAAAACCTGCGTAAGCTGGCCATTGGCAATATAGCGCCGGATATTGTCATTGAGAATGCGCAGGGTGAAAAGCTGAACCTTGCAGGCATTGACAGCGAGCTTACAGTTATACTTTTCTGGGCATCCTGGTGCCCGCATTGCAATCAGATGATCCCCGGCCTGAAGAGATTATACCAGGAGGGTGATGTGCCAGATTTTGAAATCCTTGCCATTTCCATCGACACCAGCGCAACAGATTACATGCAGGCCCTTGCTGTTCAGCAAACTGCCTGGATAAACTACGCAGAGCTGAATGGCTGGGATTCAAAAGCCGTTGTAGATTACAGTATTTATGCAACACCAACAATGTTTATCCTCGACCGCAACAGGAAAATACTCGGCAGGCCCGTTTCTGTTTCTGATCTGCGTTATGAACTGGAGAAGCTAAAGTAACGATAGACACAAACTCCAAGTACTTCAGGCACTCCAAGTACTCCAAGTACTTCAA
>JAGLEK010000189.1 GCA_023145125.1 Bacteroidales bacterium
TGTACAAGATGCAGTTCACTGATCAGCGTTCCCTAACCGGTTTTTCAAACGCGGCTATGCTTGAAGAAGCATATATAATCGGGGCAAACAGGAATTATTACCTGAACCGCTTGAGCGTAGTGCTATTCGGCCTGGTATTACTCCTAATTGCAGTACATGCAGTTTTACGTTCAACCATTAAACACTCATAGCGATGGAAGAGAAATTATATTTATATCCTGTATGGGTGAGATTCTGGCATTGGGCCAATGCTATCTTATGTTTGTTATTGATACTTACAGGCTTAAGCATGCAATATTCCGACCCTGAATATCCGATCATTCGTTTCGACTGGGCTGTTTCTATCCATGATATCAGCGGGATCATTTTAATAATAAGCTATATCATTTTTATAATCGGTAATATATTTACACCAAACGGTAGTCAGTATCTCTTCAGGATCAAAGGATATTTCCAAAATGTAACCCGCCAGGCAAGGTATTATTCCTTCGGGATGTTCAAAGGGGAAAACCCACCATTTGAGATTACTAAAAGCAACAAGTTCAACCCCCTGCAAAGATTCAGCTATGTTTTCATCATGTACATAAGCATGCCTGTCATTATCATAACAGGTTTGATGCTTTTATATCCGGAATACCTGCTACATGGTGTATTTGGCACTTTTGCATTGCACACTACTGACATCATACATGTTGTATTGGGATTTATAGTCTCATTATTCTTTGTGGTACATGTATATTTCTGCAGTATCGGATCCCGGCCGCTGAGCAACTATATAAGTATGTTCAATGGCTATCATGAAAAACATTAAAGTCGAACCATAAAAAAAAATTATGGAAAAAGGGAAAAGGAAAAAGGAAAGTTCCCCCAGACGGGAATTTATTCGCAGAGGGTTGCTCGCAGGTGCAGGTGCATTTGCAGCAAGCAGCATCCTTTCCTCCTGTGGAGATAGTTCAAAATCAGGGAAAAAAGTAAAATTACTTACCCCTGACGGAAAACTTGTGGAGGTAGATGTTTCAGATATACAGCCCTCTGAAGAGTATAAGATACAGGCCAGGGAAGGTATTCCGGGCAGAAAATTTGTTATGGTGATCGACCTGGCCAAATGCTATAATGCACGCAAATGTGTTGAAGCCTGCCAGGAAGGGCATCATCTTCCGAAAGACCATGAGTACATGAAAGTTTTCCTGATGCAGGATTCCGACAAATCAGCCCCATACTGGTTTCCAAAACCTTGTTTTCAGTGCGACAACCCGCTCTGTGTAAGTGTTTGCCCGGTAGGTGCAACCTACAAGCGCACCGATGGGATTGTACTCATTGACAATGACCGCTGTATCGGTTGCAAGTTTTGCATGACCGGCTGCCCTTACTCTGCAAGGAACTTTTCATGGAAACATCATGAAGAATATGACGGATCTATCGTTTACAATCCGGAAAGCAGTGTCCCGGGACAGGAAGGCACCGTATCAAAATGCGTTTTCTGTGCCGACCGCCTGAGGGAAAACAAGCTTCCTTATTGCCTGCTTGCCTGTCCAATGGGAGTGATCTACTTTGGCGATATTGACGAAGATGCAGTCACCAACGGCTCTGAAACGCTTGCCTTTAGCGAACTCATCAGGGACAGGAGCGGATACCGTTACCT
>JAGLEK010000019.1 GCA_023145125.1 Bacteroidales bacterium
AAAGGAAAAAAGATCAGTTTTTCTGATAGGGGGACAGGAAATACCCTTGTGCTGTTGCATGGTTTCCTGGAGAATATGAGCATGTGGGATTATTTTTCCAAAAAACTTTCTAAGGAATTCAGGGTCATCACCATCGACCTGCCGGGCTTTGGCGGCAGTGAATGCATACACCGTGTTCACCAGATGGAGCAAATGGCTGCAGTTGTAAACGAGGTGCTAAAGCACCTGGAAGTTGACAAATGCCTGATGATCGGACACTCCATGGGTGGCTATGTGACTCTTGCCTTCGCGGATAAATTCCCCGGGAAATTGCAGGGTTTCGGGCTTTTTCATTCACATGCCCTGGCCGACAGCCCTGATGCCAAACGTAACAGAAACAGGGCAATAGATATAGTTAAAGCAGACCGTGGAGGTTTCATCTATAATTTTATTCCTGATCTTTTTGCTCCCGAAAATGTTTCCAAACATGAAAAAGAAATAGAGAAATTATTTGCTGAAGCTATGCTGATTTCCCGGGAAGCTATCATTGCCGCCCTGGAAGGGATGAAACACAGAACTGATAAACTGGATGTATTGAACAATGCCCGGGTGCCTGTATTATTTGTCCTTGGCAAAAAGGACAGCCGGATCCCGTTTGAAAAAACACTTCCCCAGGCAAGCTTGCCGGCCGTCAGCGAGATACTGGTACTTGACAATGCAGGGCATATGGGACATATTGAAGAACGTCAGGAAACACTGGAAGTGGTTCGGGGCTTTGCGGAGAAAGTTTTTGAATAGAGAATAACGAACAAGGAATAAGAATAAGAATAAGAATGAGAATAAGAATAAGAACATGGAAGGGTTATTGATGTTTGAAAATCAGAAATCGAATATCGAATATCAAATGGCACATGCAAAATGCAGAATGGACAATGTTCTTGTAGCTAATCCCAATAATGTTAACCTTTGTTAATTGACAACAACATTGGAACGAAATATATATTTTTGTCCCCACTAAGTAATACAGTCCCTACTCAAGCAATAGATTATCATGGTGAAAAAGCTCAAAGATTCAGGACAACAAGACCATAACAAAAGGACCAGGATCTTTTTTCTTGTCGTTATCGTCCTTTACACCCTGTTCCTGTATGGGAATACCATCAACAACACCTATTCGCTTGATGATTATATCATTCAGGGGATGGAGTCGCAGTTCGCGGATAAGGGCATTCAATCCATAGGCGAGATCTTCACCACTACATATACAACTGTGAGCAACGTTGATGGGGTTGATAAATCCTTTGGCTATCGTCCCATGGTGCGCCTTGTATATGCATTGGAATATGCAATATTCGGTGTCAGGCCCGGTGTGGCACATCTGATCAATATTTTGTTCTACCTGGCTTTGGTACTGGTGCTTTACCGCATCCTGCAGCGCATCTTAAGGGACTATTCCATATGGTTCCCCTTTGTGATCATCCTTTTGTTCATTGCTCACCCGGTGCATACCGAAGTGGTGGCAAGCCTGAAGAACCGTGATGAGTTGCTCAGTGTGCTGTTCTCCCTGCTCACCCTGCGCTTGCTGTTAAAATATCACGATAAGGATAAGATCAGGTACCTTGTATTTGGCTTGTTGTTGTATGTCCTTGCATTTTTATCGAAACCAACGGCACTGGCTTTCTGGCTGGTATTTCCGCTCACCTTGTATTTCTTTACTAATATGAGTTGGAAAAAGATAGGTATGGTATTTGGCCTGCTTACCTTGATGATCGTGATCGGGGGCATGATGCCATTTTGGTTCCT
>JAGLEK010000190.1 GCA_023145125.1 Bacteroidales bacterium
CTTAACCCCTTGTCAGGAAAATGGGGGGAAGACCACAGTGCCCTGCAGCGCCATGTCTCACTGGCAATTGCCTATAATACCATCCAGTACCTGCATTATACTAATGATATAGGATTCATGGAAGAATACGGGGCTGAACTCCTTGTGGAGATTTGCAGATTCTGGACAGGAAAGGCTGTAAAGGATGAGAAAAGTGGAAGATATAGCATCAGCGGAGTGATGGGGCCGGATGAATTCCATGAAAAATACCCGGAGAGCAGTGCAGCCGGGCTGAAAGACAATGCATATACCAACCTGATGAGTATCTGGGTCATCACGAAAACATTGAAAATCCTGAATTCGATAAGTGAGCCAAAGAGGAAAAGCCTTTTTAATAAGATCGATTTCCGGGAAACCGAGTTGATAACATGGGGTGAGATAATTCAACACCTGAACCTGGCCATATCAGAAGAGGGTATCATAGCCCAGTACGATGGTTATTTTGACCTGAAAGAGCTCGATTGGGATTATTACAGGAACAAATACGGCAATATTTATCGTATGGACCGCTTGCTGAAGGCCGAAGGAAAATCACCCGACAACTATAAAGTCGCCAAGCAGGCCGATATGCTAATGACCTGGTATAATCTCGACCGCAATGTTGTCGATGATCTGATCAGAGGGCTGGGGTATGAACTTCCGGATGACTACCTGAGCAATAACCTTGCATATTACCTGCAGCGGACTTCCCACGGCTCTACTTTGAGCAAGGTAGTCCATGCGAAACTTGCAAGTATGGTGAACGACCGGGAACTAAGCTGGCAACTCTACCTTGATGCACTAACAAGCGATTACCGGGATATACAGGGAGGCACCACTGCCGAAGGCATACACGCAGGAGTAATGGCAGGGACAGTGCTTGCTGCCATGCACACCTTTGCAGGCCTCGACCTCCTTGGCGATATCGTAAGGATCAAGCCCTGCCTTCCCGATCATTGGAGAAAAATTAGTTTTAACTTTGCATTCAAGGGTGTAAATTACAGATGTGAAATTTCACACAAAAATGTCATACTGCATCCTGACAGTGATGTGATAGTTGAAATAAACGGAGTACGGAGGGACATGCTAATGGGAGAAGTGATGGATATGGAATGCCCTTTTGATTAAAATGCAAAATACAAAAATCAAA
>JAGLEK010000191.1 GCA_023145125.1 Bacteroidales bacterium
ATTATATTTGAAGGGTGATAATGCAATTGCTTATTAACGCATGCAATGCTTTTGATGTAAGTTGATATTGTACCAACATCATGGGATATCAGCAATATTGCCATCCGTGCATTCAATTCCCTCAGTTCTTCATATAGCTCTTTTTCGAATTGATTATCGACATAAGTATCAGGTTCGTCGAGGATTATAAGTTCAGGATCGGATATCAATGAGCGGCAGAGAAACACCCTTTGCATCTCCCCTCCCGACAAATTACCAATTGATTTACGCTTAAGGTGCACGATCCCCAGTTTATCCATCCAGAATTCAGCCAATTCCTTTTCAGCTTTAGTATGCCTGGAAATCAGTTTTTTGTTTCCGGATATCCCTGATAGTATGACATCCTGAACAAGGATAGGAAATTTTTTATCGAATGCATGCACCTGCGGGAGATAGCCTATCTTGCTGTGTCGCGTGTTATGGGGTATGTGGTAAATGACCTTTCCCTTTTCAGGTTTCAAAAGGCCAAGGATCAGTTTTACCAGTGTTGTTTTGCCTCCGCCATTAGGCCCTATAACCCCGATAAAATCATTTTCCCTGATCTCAAGGTTAACATCATCCAGCACCTTAACACCATCCAGTTTCACAGTGGCATTTTCAATTTTAAGGAGAATATCCTTCATTTCTGAAATGAGTTTTTCAAGCTGAGGCTTAAGTTTTTTATTTCATCAGGCCATGATTCAGATAATGGATTGAACTCAATCACCTGTCCTTCAATTTCATTTGCAATTATTTCGGCATTTCGCCTGTCAAATTCCTGCTGAACAAAGATAACTTTTATCCCTTTCGACCGGGCCATATCGATGATCTTGATCATATGCGCAGAAGACGGCTCTTTTCCTTCATATTCAATAGCAGCCTGAAGCAATCCGTAATCATCTGCAAAATAGCCCAGTGACGGGTGAAAGATAAGAAATGTTTCACCTTTATATGCTGATAGCTGATCACCTGCAAACTGCCCTGTTTCTTCTATTTCAACCAGCAAAGCTGAATAATTCCTTTCAAGGAACTCCTGGTGTTGCGGGAAGAGTTTCAGCAATTCATCAAATACCTTTCCTGCCATTATTTCCATATTGCCGGGCGACATCCAGACATGTGGATCGATGCCACTATGTGAATGGTCTCCATGATCATATGACATCCCTCGTAATGTCAGATTTTCTGAAAGGTCTGTTATCTTCATTTCCGGGTTTATCTCAGCGGCCTTTGCCATCCACGCCTTTTCAAAGCCGATATGCCCGATCCTGAAATATATCAGCGCATCACCCAGCGACTTCATCTGTGCCGGCGTGGCTTCCCAGGTGGCAGGGCTGGCCCCCGGAGGCACCATCACAACTACATCTGCTAAAGTATCAGCAATTGAGGCAACAAGATATTTCTGAGGAAGTATGCTAAGGCCGATAACGGGCTTGCCGGTTTCCTTATTAATATTATTGCACCCAAAAAGGCCGATCATCAATATGAGAATATATAATCTATACATGTTCAATTAAATTTCTGAAAATCTATCACATTAATCCTTTATGCACCTGACAGAAAAAGCAGCTTCTTCCCATTGATATGTCCTGGAAATTCCATCTTTATCATATTGAAGTGCCCTGCTGTCGGCATTATGCCCGCTATCGTGCATTGAGCTCCAGAAATGGGTTTCCTCCCCTTCCCCGGTAAATGCAAACCCTGACTCCCAATACCCGGCCGCCAGTGCTTTAAAGCCATAAAGGTTGTTTCCATTACCCCCGGAGGCCCATCCAAGCAACGATTTCAGGTGTTTGCCTGCATCATATCCCCTGAAAGAGCTTTTATCCCACTCAGGGTCACCTACTCCAAACTGGGTGTCAACGGTACCCTCGAGCTCTTTCCATTCATCATCGCCCGGAACATGCCAGCCGACCGGGCAAATTCCTTTTCCTCCCTGCAGCGGAATATAATTCATCATCTCATTCCACATGTACAGGCCACCGTATTTTTCACAATTTGTGCTGTCATCATTATAGCAGTATTTCTCGATCACCTGATTATTCGATTGGGGGTCGGCACTATTGAGCATAACGCCGATATCCAGATTTTCCCTGAGCCAGCATTGATTACCGACAGGAACAGTATGGTAAACCTTTCCGCCATAAGGTATGCTGATGATCCCTTCACATGGGTCGGGGTTCACCGAATGACTAACCACCAGGCTTATAACGGTATCCGCAGTCATACTGTCCGAATCCATTGCCTCAAGCCTTACATGATAATGTCCGACATGAACATATTTATGCTCAAGTGCCGTGATATTCGAAAATTCAGTATCCCATTCGCCATCGCCTTCGTAATCCCAACGGAACAGCAAGTCTGTGAGTGAATCTTCCTGATCATAACTACCCGAGGCATCAAAAGTGAATATGGTATCTGTAGTACCCGCTTCAGGAATTATATTGATCACCGGAACCGGAGGCTGAAGAGGGATGATGGTATCTATGAGGATAATAGTAATCTCATCAGAAGCAATAACGGGGTCTTCAAATGCATCAGCCCTCAGCATATAGGTACCGGGCAGCCAGCCATCAGTATCCCAACTAAACTCATAAGGCGTTTCACCGGTTTCGAATACCTGTGTACTGTCGATAGAAAACGCAAGCAGTACTGTTTGCCCGAATCCTGAAACGACCGCTTCTATTGAAATTATTTCACCAATCTGTACCTGTGAACTGTCGAAAGGGTTAACGATCTCACAACTTTTTTGCACAGGTGCAGGATCTTCGCCATCATTTTCCTTTTTACAGGCATTGAAAACAAAAATTAATGCCAGGGTAAAAGCTAAGATAATATGACCGTATTTATTTTTCATTTTTATATTGCCCCTTTATCGAAATTAAAAATCAATAATTCGCAGTATAAAATTACAAAAACTCACAGATATTAAACAAGAATGTGTTGCTTAGAGTTCATTTTGTACCTTAGATAAAAATATTTACCATGAATAAGCTATTTACATTTCTACTGATCCTGGCTGCACCGGGCATATATTCACAGATCCCTTTTGAGCAGACACCTTCATTCGAGACCAGTCCTGAAGGCCATTATGGCACCGGCCTGGGCATAGCAGATATTAACAATGACGGATGGAAGGATATCATTGTTGCCAACGGCAATGATATACAAAGACAGCAGCTTGTTGTATATTATAACAACGGGGATGGCACCTTCCCCTTGCTTCCAAGCTGGCAATCGGATGATATTGATTATCACGGCCACCTTGCAGCCGGCGATATCGACAACGACGGAGATGTTGACATTGCGGTATCGGTATATCTCGGCCCGAATGGTTTTGGCGACCCGGGAAAAGCAAAGATCTACTACAACACCGGCAATGAGCTTGAGGGAACTCCCTCCTACGAGACAGAATATTTCTATACATTCAGCTGTGCCCTTGGCGATGCTGATGGGGATGGTGACCTGGACCTGGCAGTTGCCTGCGGCGAACCATACAGCTCGGTCTATGACTTCGGAAGGATCTTCTACAACGATAATGGCAGCTTCAACCCTGTTGCTGACTGGCAGTCGGATATACAGATGGGAGCCCTGGACGTTGAATTCGGCGATGTAGACCAGAATGGTTTCCTCGACCTGATCTTTGCATGCGAAAATATCGATAACTATGTTTTCCTGGCAGACAGCCAGGGGAATATCGATGAAACATGGGACTGGGTTTCCAACCATCCGCAGAATTTCATGAATTCGGTGGATTTCGGAAGGCCCTGTGACACTTCCAGTCCCTGTATAGTCATGACAGGCAATGATCAGCTTGGTGGCGATGGCAAGATCAAGCAATTTGTTTTTTCGCCACCTGTCCCACAAACCTCCCCCCCATCATGGGAATCAGATTATGTAGGATATGGTTCCGGGATTCTAATGGCAGAGATCACCAACGACGGTAACCTGGATCTCCTGTACGGAAGCTGGTGGGGCCCGCTTACCATCCTGGAGGGCAATTGCGGCTTCTGGGATCCGACTCCTGTCTATATGGCTGATGAAACTTCTGTGGTTGAAGCCATTATGATGTCTGACCTTGGGAAATTTAATTATCAGAGCACTAGTGAAAATATAGTCCCTGATGCCGAACAAGGCGTATTCTACCTCAATCATCAAATCATCGAACAGATCAATAGCGTATTCATTAACAACAATTATCTCGAAAGGTCGGAATATTGTTACGCAGAACTCAAAAACTGGATCAGCTTTAAAACCCATATTATGCCTAATGACCTTGTAACCATTGATTATGAATTCATGCAAAACGGTGACATAGTGATCAGTAACTGGGACTCGGGAAAAGGCAACTTCATATATTACAACAACAGTAACCCGGTGGGAATGCCTGAAGGTACCACCACTGGTAATGATCTTCTTATCACCGGGATTTCACCTCAGCCGGCAACAGACCATATTACTGTTGCTTTCAATAAGAATGAAGGAAGTAGAATTGAATTGCAGATCTTCGATATGGCAGGAAGGAATATGGGATCCTGGGAAACCTCAGCAAATGATAAATACAGGATCGACATCAGCCAAATGCCTGACGGGCTGTATACTTTATGTATCACTGACGGTACTTCTTCCACACGGCAAAAGATCATCATTGTCCGCTAATATGATTAGAGGGCACTCTTTTATGGAATTCCTTTAATTCTGAAGCCGATTTTTACGATATTTGCTGCCTTGAACAGAATACTGTGAAAAGAGAAAAATTAATCGGTGCATTTGCGATCAGCATTGCCGCTGCATTGTGGGGAGTTGACGGTATTGTCCTCACCCCGAACCTGCATAACCTGAATGTAGCATTTGTTGTCTTTATATTGCACATTCTGGCTTTTATGATCATGAACACCTTCCTGTTCAGGGAATACCGTGAACTAAAGAGATTCGACCGCTCAGATTTCATCACTTTTTTCCTGATAGCATTGTTAGGCGGAGCCCTGGGCACCATGAGCATGGTGCATGCCCTTTTTCTCGTAAATTTTGAAAAACTCACTATTGTCATCCTGCTACAGAAGCTACAACCAATTTTTGCAATTGCGCTTGCAGTTATTTTCCTGAAGGAACGGATGAAAAGGTATTACTTCTTCTGGGCATCTATTGCGATCCTGGCGGGCTATTTTCTCACTTTCGGTTTTTCTGTCCCTAATTTCGATACCGGGGACAATACGATGAAAGCAGCTCTTTTTTCTCTCCTGGCAGCCTTTGCCTTTGGAAGTTCCACGGTGCTCAGCAAAAAGATCTTAGGAAAATACAGCTTTCAAACAGCCACATTCTACAGGTATGGGTTCACTTCACTCATTATGCTCGTCATTGTCCTGTCAGCCGGCTCGTATGTTCAATTCGAAAACATCACAAATGAAAACTGGCTGATCTTCTTCATCATTGCAGTAACAACGGGCTCCGGTGCCATATTCCTTTATTATTACGGGCTGAAAAAAGTCCGTGCTGTCATTGCAACGATATGTGAATTGTTCTTTCCCGTAACAGCCATCATTCTGGATTATATCATCAACGATCAGAAACTCTCGTGGGTACAATGGGTCAGTGCCATTGTCCTGCTGCTTGCCATTATTAACCTGAACCTCGCTAATTCCCGCAGAGCGGCGAAGAAATAGTACTTGAAGTACTTGAAATACT
>JAGLEK010000192.1 GCA_023145125.1 Bacteroidales bacterium
GCCCACCGTCGGTACATACCCCCAACGTGTTAGTTCATCCGTGTCTTCGATCTCCCTTGTGCCTCCGTCGTGCAGCAGTATGATCTTTGATGCCACATCGAGGATATTCCTGTAATCATGGTCGGTGATGATGAACCCTTTATTCACAGCCTGCTCCCTTATAAGTTGCTTAATGTAATCTATATACAGAGGCGCAACTCCGTTGAATGGCTCATCGATCAAAATGTACTTTGCATCGGAATGGATGATAAGCAATATCTCGACAAATCTCTTTTCCCCTGAAGATAAATGCCTGGCTTTTTGGTTTAGAAGGGGCTTTAGCTGACTGAGTTTTTTTAGAATTACAACATTCTCACGATTGCAGTATGCTGATATGATGGTCTTGATCTTGACGTGCCCGGGAAGAAAATTATCCTGTGGGAGGTAGGTGATCAGCTTGCTGCTGTCATAAAGCTTAAAAACCTGCGTGTTATCAACTTTTATATATTTCTGGTCAGCTTTCAGGGAGCCGAAGATAATCTTCAGCAAAGTTGATTTCCCTGAACCGTTTCTTCCCAGCAACCCGACAATTTCACCTGGCTTGCATGTAAGGTAAACATCGGTAAGCACCTGTTTGGTGTCAAATGCTTTCATAACGCTATCGACATACAGCCTGTTCATATTGCAAAGAGTATTATGCCGATGATAAAACTAATTACTATGGTAGATGCCCATAATGAAAGCTTGTTTAGCCCCAGGTTGTGATAGAAGTAATACTGCCCGGGATTGCTGAACTCATAGAGTATAAAGTGGAAAACAGGCGCAAGCATTATGAATGAGAAGCCGGTTATATAGCGGGAAAGGGTTCGGGTCAGGAGCAGGTCCAAAAGCGTGAGGATAACGGCTACGGCCATTGCCGGGACAAATATCTTTTTATAAAAGAGCCAGATGCCGAGGATTAGTCGCATGGGGTGTTGTTAGAAGGATCAAATACAAAACGTATATATAATGGCTAAATTGTTAAA
>JAGLEK010000193.1 GCA_023145125.1 Bacteroidales bacterium
ATTTAATCATGCAACAATTCAAGTTCTACATATTCCTTGTACTTAAAGGCATGGCCATGGGTGCAGCGAATGTGATCCCCGGTGTTTCAGGGGGTACGATCGCACTGATCACTGAGATCTTCGAGCGGCTCATCAATGCCATTAAGTCTTTTGACCTTAAGGCTATTAAGCTGATCTTTAAAGGTAAGTTCGCTGAATTTGCCCGCTATACCGACCTGTATTTCCTGCTGTCGATTGCCACCGGGATAGTGATCGCCATAGTAAGCCTGGCACGGCTCTTCGACTTCCTGTTCAGGGAATACCCGGTTTATATATGGGCCTTCTTTTTCGGCCTGGTGCTGGCATCGGTTTATTTCGTCGGGAGGAGGATCACCAAGGTCAACACGGCGGTGGTGATCACATTCATCATCGGCACCGCCATTGCCATCATGATCTCCTTCATGAGCAAAGGACAGGAAAGCGATAACTTCTTTTACCTGGTAATTTGCGGCGTAGCTGCTATCTGTAGCATGATACTTCCGGGTTTATCGGGTTCCTTTATCCTTTTCATCATGGGCAACTACCGGCTGGTAGCCATCGATGCCATCAACGATCGCGACTTTGGTATATTGCTTCCGGTGCTTATCGGCGCAGCTGTCGGGCTGGTCGCCTTTGCACATATCCTTTCATGGGTATTTAAAAGGTTCAGGGATGAGACCATATCCATCCTCACAGGTTTCATCCTGGGCTCGGTAAGCATCCTCTGGCCATGGCAGCAGGCAGAGTACCTTAACGATGCAGCAGGGAATGTGATGCTAAAGGATGGGGAGAAGGTGATCACCCACTATACGCGTTACCTGCCGGAGAATCTGGGAACAGAGTTCTGGATCGCCATTGCCTGTATAATCCTTGGCATCATCAGCATCTGGGCCACCGAAAAGCTTGCCAAAAACAAGGCCTGATGGACCATTACGGACTGATAGGCAATCCGGTTTCCCATTCTCTTTCGGAGAAATATTTTAATGACAAGTTCATGCTTGAGGACATCGATGCACGCTTTGAGCGCTTTCTGCTCAACGACATCCATGGCCTGCCACAGCTCTTAGATGCCTATCCCGGGCTGAAAGGCCTGAGCGTGACCAGCCCCTTTAAAACTGAGGTGACCGGGTATTGTACCGAACTTGACGAGACAGCTTCAAAGATAAAGGCTGTGAACACCCTCAAGATATCAAGAGAAGGCAACAAACTGGCCATCAAAGGCTATAATACTGATGTTGACGGGTTTTCCGCCGCCCTCCTGCCACTGCTGGGCAATAAAAAGCCGGATGCACTCATCCTGGGCAGCGGTGGTGCAGCCAGGGCAGTGGCCTTTGCGATGAACAGGCTGGGCATAAGCTTCAAGGTCGTTTCGCGTACCCCCGCGAAAGGCGTGATCACATACCCGGAATTGACACATAAAGTGATCTCATCTCACAAATTGATCATAAATGCCACCCCGCTGGGCATGGGCAGGTTTATGGATCAATATCCCCTAATCCCATACCAACATCTCGGCTCCGGACACCTTTTGTTCGACCTCATCTACAACCCACCCGAAACACCATTTATGGAAAAAGGAATAAGGAAAAAGGCACAGGTGGAGAATGGGCTGGTGATGCTGCAGGCGCAGGCGGAGAAAGCGTGGGAGAGGTGGAAGGATTAGGCGATTGTCGATTGTCGATGTTCGATTTTCGATAGGATTTTCGATTGGATATTTTCTATTTTTGATGTATTGCAGATGTTGGGGTTGAGGTGTGATGGGAATACAATTACATCCTGGACTTTGCAGTGGTAACGGTTTTGTGAAAAATTG
>JAGLEK010000194.1 GCA_023145125.1 Bacteroidales bacterium
AAAAGTTTAAGTTATAAACGAGTTGAACGAAACCGCCCCCTTTCGGAGGCGGTAAATTGTTTGTTAATTTTATGGTGTCTAAATCATAAAAAAATAACAAACATGAAAAAAAAAGTTCACTCAGGTCGCGGATGATCCGCGAGATGCAGATCCGCAATTACAGCGAAAAAACAATCAGAAGCTATGTTGCTTCCATTTCAAAGTTAACACAATTCTTCAATCAGCCGGTAGAAGAAATTACAATTAACCAGTTTAAGGATTTCCTTCACCACCGTATTATTGTTGATAAGGTATCAGTGTCATTTGTCAATCAAAGCATCAGCGCTTTTAAGATCATTCAGCAGGATATCTTACAGCGTGACTGGGAATCGATAAAGATCAAACGGCCCAGGCGTGAAAGAAGGCTACCTGTGGTACTGTCAGTTGGTGAAGTAGCTGCTTTGATAAATGCTACTAAAAATGTCAAACACAGGACTATGATCATGCTGGCTTATTCTACCGGTATGCGCCGCAATGAAATCAAGCTTTTAAAGCCAGGTCACATCGATTCCGAAAGGATGCAGGTACGTGTAGTGCATGGTAAAGGCAAAAAAGACCGCTTCACCATTCTTTCACCCAAAGCCCTTGAACTCTTGAGGTTTTACTATCAATTGCACAAGCCCTCAACCTTCCTGTTTGAACCTACCAGAAGAAAGGATACTACTCTTTCCGGCACTACCCTCAACAATATTGTGAAGCAGGCGGCAAAAAGAGCAGGCATAAAGAAAGATATATCATTTCATACACTGCGCCACAGCTTTGCAACACATATGCTCGAAAACGGAATTAATATTCGGATCATACAGCAATTTTTGGGGCATATATCCATAAAAACTACCTCGATTTACCTGCACATTGCACGGATAGATCCATCCATGGTCCGCTCTCCTTTAGATGATATGGACATTTAAGGCTGATCGACATGGAAAACAAAAAACACGAAATTGAAATTGCCGGCATTTTTAGAAAATATGGCAATGAATATTCAGATATCCACAATTTACATCCTGTCCAGACAAAAGCCTTCAATGATATTATCAATTGCCGGAGTGCTGAACTGGGTGGGCATATCAAAAAATGTGATCATTGCGGGCATACAAAGCATGCATATAACTCCTGCCGTAACAGGCATTGCCCCAAATGTCAGTATATTAAGCAGGTGCAATGGGTAGATAAATTGAAGGCCAAGCTTCCTCCGACCAGACATTTTCATCTGGTATTCACAATCCCGCAAAGCCTTCACAAGCTTTTCTATCTGAACCAGGCGCAGGCTTATAAACTTTTATTCAAGGCCTCTGCCATGGCATTAAAAACCTGTGCAGCTAATCCCAAATTCCTTGGTGCACAAACAGGGGCGGTAGCAGTATTGCATACCTGGGGGCAAACATTAAATTATCACCCCCACATTCATATGATCGTTCCGGCAGGCGGGTTATCGGAAGATGATATGGAATGGGTTCATTCAGGAAGAACTTTCTTTTTGCCTGTTAAGGTTTTGTCTGCTCTATTCAGGGGGATATTATGCAGCTTGCTTGAGAAGGCAATTAGCAATAATGCCCTTAAGCTCCCGAAGGATTGCAGCAACTTTAATCAACTCAAAGTCCAGCTCTATAAAAACCCCTGGAATGTTTATGCTAAAAAGCCTTTCGGTAGTGTGGGCAAGGTAGTCGAATACCTTGGAAAATATACTCACCGGGTAGCCATCTCCAATCACAGGATAATGTCTTGCAACGATGGCAGGATCACTTTCAGGTGCAAAGACCATAAAACAGGTATGTTCACCAAACAAATTACATTGGATGCCAATGAATTTATCCGGCGCTTTATGCAGCATATCCTGCCATGTGGCTTTTACAAGATCAGGTATTTTGGTATCATGGCATTATGCACCGGACAGGACAAAAACAGTTTGTGTTTTGACTTGATCGGCAAAGAAAGCTTCCTGCCTGTATTGGAAGGATTGCCTGCCTTTGACGTTTTCAAAGAGGTAAGCGGGAAGGACCCATATTGCTGCCCGGTCTGCAAGAAAGGGAAAATGAGGTCAATGTCGCTACTTTTACCTGAGCAAATTAAATCAGGATAAGGTTATTACCCTCTTTCGTTCTTTGGAATATCAATAGTACCAGGCAAACAGCTCATTTTGCTGTAATGGGTGAAGTATGCCTGTTTGTATGCTGCTTTTATAAAAATACCATGAATCAACACAATTATTATCAATTACCTGCAAATATCCTTACTACTCACACCAGGAAATTAGTAACAGTTCCCATACTATGCCCATAGCTCCGCGGCATCGTCCAACTTGTTTTATCAATCATTCATTTTACGCTTGACATAAAGTTCACTCCTACAAGACTTACATAACTGATTTAATTTAGTTATTTTTGAATGAACGATTAATAAAACACTATATCGTTAACACACATAAAACACACAGA